>DAIDUA010000160.1 GCA_027456965.1 Alphaproteobacteria bacterium
GGTCACCGCCGGATGGACGACGGGCTTGCCCGCGCCGTCGACCAGCCTGACGCGGATTTGCGTGGTGGCGCCCGACGTCACCGCCGGTGTCAAAAGGCTCCAGCGCGCCGCCGAGGCGGGAAGAACCAAAAGCGCGGCCGCCAAAGCGAGGCCTGCCGCAAGAACGAAAAATTTCTGCATGAAGATCTCCCGATCCTGAAGAAGCCGGGGCCGGATGGAACCGGCCCCAGCCTCGGCGTCAGCTCTTGACCTGGACGTCATGCCAGACCGCATCGCCGCCCGGAGCGGTCGCCCGGAAGGTGATCAGTGCACCGGGATGGTGATGTTCGCCCGAGCACAGGAAGGCGCCATGACCGTCTGCCGGCAAAAGCATCGGGACGTTCTGGATCGTCGGCACCGCCTTGATGCCGAGATACACCGGACGCATCATCGCCACGCGGCTGCCGGCCACGGCCTTGCCGGTATCGCGATCGATCAGCTTGACCAGTACAGGCTGGCCCGTCTGCGGTTCCGCCGAGAGGCTGACGTCGTAACGGGCGGACGCCTTGCTCGCCGGCATCACATGGGCGGGCGCGCCCGCTTGCGCGGCTGTAAACGTCGCGGCGAGCGTGGCTGCTGCCGCAAAAAGCACAGTTTTGGAAATCGTGTTCATGGTCTTCTCCTGCCCGAGCCCGGCCCGGGACGCATGGATGGATGGATCGCGTGCGCGCTCGCCGCTCACGCGGGCAGGACGTTCCTGCGCCGGTGCGGGCAAGCGCGTTGGGAGATCAGACGATGGGGGGCGGGTTTTCCGGCGGGTGCGTCAGGCCGGCTGCGGCGCGGTCGAGATGCGGCGCGGGGCTGTCGCTCGCAATGCGCACCGGAACAGGATGATCAACGGCGGCCACGGCCATGCCGTAGCACGCCAGCATGCCGAGGCAGAACGACATGCCCTTGCACGGTGCGTTCTGCTTCGCCGGCGGTTTCATGTGATCGCAGCCGGGCATCGCGGCGCTTGTCACGGTCGTCATCGTCGCCGGCTTCGCGGCCGGCATCGCCATGGCGCCCGGCTGCGCGGCGACGGCGAACGCCGCCGCGACCAGGGCGCAAATCAGGTTCCGCAGGGTGCATTTCCTCGGCCGCATGGCGGCAAATTAGGCCTTCGCAACGCGGGGTTCAAATGTCGCGACGCCGCAGCCCATGACGACTACCGCCGCAAGGTTCCGCTACTGGCGCCGTTCTGGCCGACGGGCGCGCAACGATAGAGCCGTGTCAGAGAAACCGCGGCGTCACGCCCCCGCCAGCACCGCGCGGAACTCCACCAGCGCCTCGTCGAGTTGCGCCCGTGTGACGATCAGCGGCGGCATGATGCGCAGCGTGTCGCCGTGGGTTTCCTTGCAGAGCACGCCGCGGTCCTTCAGCGCCTCGCAATATTTGCGCGCGCCGCCGGCGTCGGGATGCAGCTCCACCGCCACCATCAGGCCGCGGCCGCGGATTTCCCTGACGATGTTCGAATTGATGTCGCGCAGGCCGTCGAGCAGATATGACCCCATCTTGGCCGCGTTCTCGATCATGCCCTCTTCGACCAGCACGCGCAGCGCGGCGCGCGCCACGGCGCAGGCCAGCGGATTGCCGCCGAAGGTGGAACCATGCTCGCCGGGATGCAGCACCTCCATCACTTCCTTGTTCGAGAGCACCGCGGAGACGGGATAGAAGCCGCCGGACAACGCCTTGCCGATCAGCGTCAAATCGGCCTCGATGCCTTCATGCTCCTCGGCCAGCATTTTTCCGGTGCGGCCGAGACCGGTCTGGATCTCGTCGAGGATCAGCACGACGCGATGGCGCGTGCACAGTTCGCGCGCCTTCTTCAGATAGCCGGCCGGCGGGATGATGACGCCCGCCTCGCCCTGGATCGGTTCCACCAGGAAGGCGCCCGTGTTGGGCGTGATGGCCTGCTCGAGCGCCGCCGCGTCGCCG
>DAIDUA010000161.1 GCA_027456965.1 Alphaproteobacteria bacterium
CCGGCGGCCCGATGCAGGTGTCGCCGCCGCTGGCGGCGCCCGAGCAGAACCAAGCCGCTCCCGACGAACCGGCCGCCAAGCGCGAGACCCCGGAAAAGCCCGCAGCGCCCGCCGAAGTGGTCAGCCTGGACTCCTTCCGGAAGAAATAACCTAACACAGCCCTTATCTATTGGGTGCCATGACGAAAACCCGTACCGAAACCGACACGTTCGGCCCCATTGAAGTCGATGCCTCCCGCTATTGGGGCGCCCAGGCGCAACGCAGCCTCGGCAATTTCAAGATCGGCTGGGAGAAGCAGCCGGCGCCCATCGTCCGGGCGCTGGGCATCGTCAAGCGCGCCGCCGCCGAGACCAACATGGATCTGGGCCGGCTCGATGCGAAACTGGGCAAGGCCATCGTCGCCGCCGCGCAGGAGGTGATCGAGGGCAAGCTGGACGCGCATTTCCCGCTGGTGGTGTGGCAGACCGGCTCCGGCACGCAGTCGAACATGAACGCCAACGAGGTGGTGTCGAACCGCGCCATCGAGATACTGGGCGGCGAGATGGGCTCGAAGAAGCCGGTCCATCCCAACGACCACGTCAATATGAGCCAGTCGTCGAACGACACCTATCCGACGGCGATGCACATCGCGGCGGCGGAAGAGGTGGTGCACCGGCTGCTGCCGGCGCTCGCCAAGCTGCGCAATGCGCTGAACGACAAGGCGCAGGCCTGGAAGGACATCGTCAAGATCGGCCGTACGCACACGCAGGATGCGACGCCCTTGACGCTGGGTCAGGAATTCTCCGGCTATACCCAGCAGGTGCAGAACGGACTGGAGCGCATCTCGCAAACGCTGCCCAAGCTGATGGAACTGGCGCAGGGCGGCACGGCCGTGGGCACCGGCCTCAACGCGCCGGTGGGATTCGCCGAAGCGGTGGCCGACAAGATCGCGGCGATCACCGGCCTGCCCTTCACCTCGGCGCCCAACAAGTTCTAGGCGCTGGCGGCGCACGACGCGATGGTGTTCAGCCATGGCGCCATCAACACGGTGGCCGCCTCGCTGTTCAAGATCGCCAACGACATTAGATTTCTGGGCTCGGGACCGCGTTCGGGACTGGGCGAACTGGCGCTGCCCGAGAACGAGCCGGGCTCCTCCATCATGCCCGGCAAGGTGAACCCCACCCAATGCGAGGCGATGACTCAGGTCTGCGTGCAGATCTTCGGCAACAACGCGGCGATCACCTTCGCCGACAGCCATGGCCACTTCGAACTCAACGTCTACAACCCGGTGATGGCCTACAACTTCCTGCAGAGCGTGCGGCTGATGGCGGACGCGGCGGTGAGCTTCACCGACAATTGCGTGGTGGGCATCGAGCCGCGCCTAGACAATATCAAGGCCTGGCTGGATCGCTCGCTGATGCTGGTGACGGCGCTGGCGCCCAAGATCGGCTACGACGCGGCGGCGAAGATCGCCAAGACGGCGCACAAGAACGGCACGACGTTGAAGGAAGAAGCGCTGAAAACGGGATTGGTGACGGCGGACGAGTTCGACCGGCTGGTGCGGCCGGAAGATATGATTCATCCGAAGTAAATTGGATATGCCGACGCCGTCGGCGGCACCGAACCATCACGATATGTCCCGCAAGAGTCGCCCGCGCAGAAATGGCCATGACGACGGTTTCGTCATCGAGCAGAACAACGCCACCGGCGGCATTTCCTTTTGGGAAAGGAGCGACAACCACAGCGTCGCCGACCGCCATGGCATCAGCCTGGCGGACTATATCCATGCGTTTTACTTCTTCCTGCGGCAGGCCAAAAGCCGCCACGTGCTGATGATCGGCTGCGGCGGCGGCACGCTGGCGACCATGTTGCGCCGCGTCGGCGTCAAGGTGACGATCGCGGATATCGACGGGCGCAACTTCGAGATCGCGCGCACCTATTTCAACATGCCGGGCGATATCGAATGCCATGTCGCGGACGGGCGCGATTTCCTGCGGCGCGACAAGCGGCGCTACGACGCCATCGTGGTGGACGCCTATAGCGACAGCGCCATGCCGAAACATTTCATGAAGCGCACCTTCTACGATCTGGTGAAATCGCGGCTCAGAACGCGCGACGCGATTGTGCTGGTCAACCTCATGGCGGCAAACGACGCGGACCGCGCGCCGGATCGCTTTGGGCGGCTGTTGAGGAGAACGTGGTCCCAAGTGCGGCTGCTGGATTCGATAGGCTGGGACAACCGCAACGTCGTCGCCCTCGCCGGCGCCGTGCGCAGACTGAAGCGCCCAAGGCTCCTGATGCCGCCGCAGCGCCGCGCCAAAAGCATCGCGGCCGAACTCAGAACCATGGATTTCAGGGCCTTGCGGGCGTAGAGCGGAGCCATGGCCCTCAAGAAACGCTCCTTCTCCCTGTCCGGCCACCGGACCAGCGTGGCGCTGGAAGCAGAATTCTGGGCAGTGATCGACGCCGAAGTAAAGACGTCGGGCCACAGCCTTGCCGCCTTCGTCGCGGACATCGACGCCAGGCGCGGTACCCGCCCGCTGGCCAGCGCGCTCAGGCTGCACGCGCTTGCGGCTGCCAGAGACGCCGACTAGCCTCGCTGCTGACAGCATGTTGGCAGCAAGCTGGCAGTAGCTTGGCCGCGCAACTCCGGAGACCACCGCCATGCTCACCCTCTATCACCACCCCAAGACCCGCTCGACGCGCTTCATCTTCCTGCTGGAGGAGCTGGGCGCGCCCTATGAATTGAAAAAGGTGAGCGTCCGCCGGAGCGACGGCACGGGCGTCATCGATCCCGCCAATCCGCATCCGCACGGCAAAGTGCCCGCGCTCTCCGACGGCAGCGAAATCGTCTTCGAGAGCCCGGCGATCGCGCTCTACCTGACCGACAAGTTCCCCAAGGCGGGGCTGGGGCCGCTGGCCGGCGCGCCCGGACGCGGCGCCTACCTCTCATGGCTGGTCTATTACGGCAGCGTGCTGGAGCCGGCCTTCATGTCCAAATTTTTGAATACGCCGGTGCCACGCGGCACCGCGGGATGGGTGGTGGTGGAGGAAGCGATGGAAAACGTGATCGCCACGCTGTCGAAATCGGCTTATGTTCTGGGGGACAAGTTCTCGGCGGCGGACGTGCTCTACGGCACCACCTTCGCGATGTTCGGCCAAAGCCCGATGATGCCGAAATCGCCGGTGATCGAGGACTACGCCAAGCGGGTGACGGGGAGACCCGCCTTCGCCAAGGCGATGGAAAAGGACAATGGCTGAGATCGTGAACCTGAAGCGAGTGCGTAAACCCAAGGCGCTTCACGAAAAAGAGGTCGTCGCCGAGGCCAACCGCGCCAAGCACGGCGTTTCGAAAAGCGCGCACAAGCGCGCAAAGGCGGTGGCGGAAAAAGCCAAGCGCGACGTCGAGGCGCATAAGCTGGGCACGAACGGCGAGGATTAGGCTTCGGGCGCGGCCCAGGGCTGCCGACGCGGAACCCAGCGCGGAACGTTTTCGCAATAGACCGGGTACTGCGAGCCGTAGGTCTGGCGCAACTTCGGTTCCTCGTAAATCACGACAAACCCGTGCATGACGAGCCAGACCGCGGCAGCGTAGAGCAGCAGGGGACGGTCGGCGAAAAACAGCGACTGCCCCACGATGGTGGCGACAAGGCCGAGATACATCGGATTGCGGACGTACCGATAATAGCCGGTCACGATGAGGCGGCGGACGGGAAAGAGCGGCGCGGGCGTGCCTTCGCCCTCCCGTGCGAAGCGCACGACACAATCGAGCAAGGGCGCAAGGCCCAGGAGGATCAGGGCCAACCCGATGCCGCGCAGCACCAGGGATGCGTGCTGGAACTGCCAGCCCGAGATCAGCCAGGGCAGTATGCCCGCGACCGTGCCGGGCGCGATCAGCAGAAACAGCAAAGAACCGATGCCGGCTTGGATTTTTCGCATGACGAGCCTCCCCAAGAAGGGCGCGACACCGCGCGGGCGCGGCTGCTAAGTTAGGACTCATGACAACGAAATCCTATCACGATCCGCTGGACGAGGCGTTCGGCGAAGAGCCGCAGACGCCGGTTCCGGCGCGCGAACCGGCCTATCTGACCGGCCTGAACAAGGAACAGCGCGAGGCGGTGGAAGCCACCGAAGGCCCCGTGCTGGTACTGGCCGGCGCCGGCACCGGCAAGACGCGCGTTCTGACCACCCGTCTCGCCCACATCCTCGCCACCCGCAG
>DAIDUA010000162.1 GCA_027456965.1 Alphaproteobacteria bacterium
ACAAGGTTGCGAATCTGGCCTGGTCGTGGCCGGCGCTGGCGGCCTGCTTCGTGATCGACGATTTCATCTATTACTGGTGGCACCGCGCCTCGCATCGCGTGCGCTGGCTGTGGGCCGACCACGTCAATCATCATTCCAGCCAGCATTACAATCTGTCGACGGCGCTGCGCCAGCCCTGGGGCGGGCAGTTCACGCCCGGCTTCGTCTTTCGCGCGCCGCTGGTGCTGCTCGGCTTTCCCATTCCGATGATCGCCTTCGTCCACGGCCTGAACTTGGTCTACCAGTTCTGGATCCACACCGAGGCCATCGGCAGGCTGCCGCGCGCCTTCGAGGCGGTGATGAACACGCCCTCCCATCACCGCGTGCATCACGCCACCAATCCCGCCTATCTCGATTCCAACTATGCCGGCGTCTTCATCGTCTGGGACCGGCTGTTCGGCAGTTTCGTCGCCGAGCGCGCCGGCGATCCGCCGCGCTACGGCATCGTGCACAATCTCGCCAGTTTCAACGTGCTCAAGATCGCCTTCCACGAATGGCTTGGCCTGTTCGCCGATCTGTTCCGGGCGAAGAGCCTGCGCGAGGTCTTCGGTTACATCTTCGCGCCGCCCGGCTGGTCCGCCGACGGCAGCCGGGAGACGACGGATTCCCTGAAGGCGCAGTGGGCCGCTCTGCGCGCGCCCGCCGAATGATCCGGCGCTATTTCCCCAGCGGCGTGAAGCCGTAGCGCAGGAAGATCGCGCGCGCCGACGGACTCGAAAGATATTTCAGGAAGGCGCGGGCCTCGGGCTTGGCGTCTTTCGTCAGCGCGGCGGGATAGACGATCTTCGGATAGGAGCCGTCCGGAAAGGCGGCGACGATGCGCACCTGCGGCTCGATCCTGGCGTCGGTCGCATAGACGATGCCGAGCGGCGCCTCGCCGCGCGCCACATAAGCCAGCGCCACGCGCACGTTTTCCGCCGGCGCCACCTTTTCCGCGACGCTGTCCCATACGCCGAGCTTCGTCAGCGCCGCCTTGGCATAGATTCCCGCCGGCACCGACGCCGGATCGGCCAGCGCCAGCTTTCCTCTTCCCAGCGCTCCGGCCAGAGCGAAGTGCGGCGCGATGACGATTTTGCTTTTCGAATCCGCCGGCGCGATCAGCACCAGCTTGTTTCCGAGAAGGTCGACGCGCGTGCCGCGCGCGATCAGGCCTCGTTTGTCGAGATAGTCCATCCAGTCGGTGTCGGCGGAAATGAAAATATCCGCGCCGCTGGAGTTTTCGATCTGCCGCGCCAGCGCCGACGACGCGGCGAAGGAGAAGGCGACCACATGTCCGGTGTCCTGTTTGTAGGCGGCGCCCGCCTGCTGAAAGGCGTCGGTGAGCGCGGCGGCCGCGAACCCGCTGACGCCGGCGGCGCGGGAGGCCGTCGCGAAAAGACCGAAGGCGAACACCAAGGCGGCAAACCGTCTGAACATTCCTGTTTCCTCGCTCTGGGTTCCGCGTTGCCGAGAATATCGATGCCCAAGCGCAAAACCATGACATGGCCGCCGCTCTGCGAAAATCATGTAACATGCTGATATCAAAATATTTTTAGGAACAACGACGCGCGCTATGGCGATCGGCCGCCACCACTAACTCTTTCCATGGAAAGAATACGCTATTATACATTCCACAGAACGGCGGGAAAAATGGCGCAGACGGAAAGAGTCAAAGCGGATGCGGCGCACCGGGCGGCGGTGATCGCCAAGGCCTTTGTTCGCGCGGGCGCCAACCTCGATCTGACCAATCGCGTCTTGGGGGCGGTCATCGGTCTTTCGGAGTCATCGGTGTCGCGCCTGCGCGGCGGCGACGAACGCCTGCTCTCCGCCGGGACAAAGCCTTATGAACTGGCGACGCTTTTTCTCCGTCTGTATCGCTCGCTCGATGCCATCGTCGGCGGCGACGACAAGATTTCCGTGCAATGGCTTCGCAACAAGAATCTCGTGCTGGGCGACGCGCCGATCAACCTGATTCAAACCGCACGCGGACTGATTCGTGTCACCGACTATTTGGACGCCCGCCGGGCTGTCACCTAGCCTCGTACCGCTGAAGGACGATTGCTGGCGCGCCGTCGAGGCGCAGCATTTCAAGTCCACGATGAAACTCGTGGATTCTCCCGGCGAGCAGAAAATTCTGGAAGAAGAAATAGAGCAAACCAAGCCGAACGTCCCGGAGGAATGCCGGCACCTGGATTTTCTGTTGTACACGCCGTTTCGCTACGACGGTCCCTATCCGCGCGGCTCGCGTTTCCGGCGCGAAGGGTTCACCGCCGGAGTCTATTACGCCAGTAGCGCCCCGCGCACCGCGATCGCCGAAATGGCGTTCATCCGGCTTCTCTTTTATGCGGAATCGCCGGGGACGCCGTATCCGGCCAATCCGTCGGAATACACGGTGTTCTCGGTTCCGCTCGCCACATCTTTGTCCGTGGACCTCACCGCGCCGCCGCTCGATCAACACAGCGAGTTGTGGCATCGCCTCGCCGATTACGAGGATTGTCAGCGGCTGGCGGATGTCGCGCGCGCCTGTTCGGCGGAGGTCATCCAGTACGAGTCCGTGCGCGATCCGCACAAGTCCAGGAACTATGCGGTCCTGTCATGCCGTGCCTTCGCAGCATCGAAGCCGCAGCATATGCAGTCTTGGCATATGCAGCTCCACCCCAAGGCCATTTGGGCCCGCTGCGAAGCGCCCAAGTTCGGCATGTCGTTTGACCTGGACCTGTTCATGGCGGATCCGCGCCTGAGGTCTTTAACGCCTTGGCTTTCGGCCTGAGCGCAACGACGCGGCCGCCGTCCGACAGCTACCGAACGTCGCAGGCTCTTGAACGCGACGGCGACGCGCTCCCATATTTAGAGAGACGCGCGATGCGGCGGCGGACACCGATGTGCGGTGGCCCCCTCCCCCCCGCAGGGCTATCGCATATGACGGATGAGATCGAAGAGGAAGTTCTCGTCCCATCCGGCGCGTTTGATTTTGAGGCGGAGCGAAGTCTTGGTATCTGGGTGGGCTCTTGCGACGTTGAGTGCCATTCGTCTGAGAATAGCGAGGTTTTCCGGGCCGTGATCTTTGCGGTTGCGCGCCAAGTCTTCGTCCATGAGGACGTCGAGCGTCCAGTGCAGACCGTTCTCGATGCCCCAATGGGCGCGCACGATGCGCAGGAGCTCGTCGGCCTTGTAGAAGCG
>DAIDUA010000163.1 GCA_027456965.1 Alphaproteobacteria bacterium
CCGCACGGCCCTGCACCCCCGGCGGCGACCCGCGAAGC
The DNA here is from genome assembly GCA_027456965.1 of Alphaproteobacteria bacterium. Classification (GTDB taxonomy): domain Bacteria; phylum Pseudomonadota; class Alphaproteobacteria; order Micropepsales; family Micropepsaceae; genus Rhizomicrobium. The sequence continues at coordinate 39 of DAIDUA010000163.1, forward strand.
CGAGCCTTCCGCGAGGCCATCAGGCGCGGCAGGCAGCGCCTAGGCGGTGGCCGCGCCGGTCCGGCTCAGTTCTTCCCGTCCATCTCATCGATAAATTGGTCCATCTCCTGCGACGGGCGATCGCAGCCAGAGCAATTCACGAGTTTTGCCGGCACGCCCACCGCCGTGCAGTGGGCGGGAACGGATTTCAGCACCACCGAGCCGGCGCCGATCCGCGAATATTCGCCGATCTCGATATTGCCCAGCACCTTGACGCCCATCGACAGCAAAACGCCGCGGCGGATTTTGGGATGGCGGTCGCCCTCCTCCTTGCCCGTGCCGCCCAGCGTCACGCCGTGCAACATCGAGACGTCGTCTTCCACAACGGCGGTCTCGCCGATGACGACGCCCGTGGCATGGTCGATCATGATGCCGCGACCGAGCTTGGCCGCAGGGTGGATGTCGACGTCGAACAATTCGGACACGCGGCTCTGGAAAAACAACGCCATGCCGTCACGGTTCTGCGTCCACAACCAATGGGCGATGCGATAGCACTCCAAGGCATGGAAGCCCTTGTAGAACAGGAACGCCTCGACATAGGAATGGCAGGCGTGGTCGCGCTCGAACACTGCCGAGAGGTCGGCCCTGACGGCCGCGCCGATAGAAGGCTCGGCCTTGATCGCCTCGTCGAATATTTCGCGGCTGAGCATCGGGCTCAAATCCTCGCCGCCGACCTTCTTGGCGAGGTGATAGGACAGCGCGTCCTCAAGCCGTTCATGCTTGAGAATGGTGGCGTGCACAAAGCTGGCAAGCGCCGGCTCGCGCGTGGCAAGCTCCCGACCCTGGTCGCGCATGGCGTTCCAGATCGGATCACAGCTGGCTACTTTCTCGACCGTAAGGGCCATGTCGTTCTCCCTGCCCGTCCATTTTACCGTAAGGCGGGCGGGTTTCCAAAATGTCGGGCTTTCCGGCCCGATCTTCCCGACCTACATAGGCAGTTCGAGACAGACTACAACCTTCCGGATACACACAGGGTAAACATGGAATCCGACGCCAAACCGGCCTTTAACAGGCCCGCCCCCGGGACCATCGACTTCCTGCTGTCCCGGCGATCCGGTTCGGCCAAGGCCATGACGGGCCCCGGACCGCATACGGAAGAATTGGAGCAAATCCTGCGGGCGGCCGCGCGGGTGCCCGACCACGGCAAACTGTTCCCCTGGCGGTTCATCATCTTCGAGGGCGACGCGCGGGCGCGGTTTGGCGAGATGATCGTGGACAGCCTGAAGCAAACCGAAACGGTGACCGCCGAACGCGCAGCCCTGGAGGCCGGACGTTTTCTCCGCGCACCGGTCGTGGTCGGGGTGGTCAGCCGCGTGCGCGAGGCGATCCCTATTCCGGAATGGGAGCAGCAGCTCTCCGCCGGCGCCGTCTGCCAGACCCTGCTGATCGCGGCGCACGCGCTCGGCTTCGTCGCAAACTGGTTGACGGAATGGTACGCCTATCATCCGTTGGTACAGGAACGGCTGGGCCTCAAGCCGGGCGAACGGATCGCCGGTTTCATCTATATCGGGAAGAGCGCCGTCGCACTCGAAGAACGCCCGCGGCCCGACCTGGGAAAAATCGTCACCAGATTCTAGGCAAGGCGCGATATGCGCCGATCGGACGTCCGCGCCGACGGAAAACCGAGCCGTACCGTGGTCCCCGCACCCGGCGCGCTTTGAATGGCGAGCTTGCCGCCCTGTTGTTCCGTCAGCGACTTGACCAGGGACAGGCCAAGACCGGTTCCCTCGACATTGCGCGACAGCGGCGAGGCGATCTGCCGGAACGGCTCCAGGGCCATGGGAATCATCTCCGGCGCCATGCCGATGCCCGTGTCGCGCACGCCGATCACGACGCCGTCATCCGCGCCAATCTCGGCGGATATCTCCACCTCGCCGCCCGGCAGCGTGAACTTCACGGCGTTCGACAGAAGGTTCAGCATTACCTGTTTCATCCGCAGCGCGTCAGCTTCCAGCATGGGCACGTCGTCCGCCACACGGATTTTGACGGTAACGGCGCCATCCCGCGCGCGGCCATGGATCAGGCGCATGCAATCGTGGAAAAGGACGGACAAGTCTATCGGCTCCGGATACAACTCCAGACGCCCCGCCTCGGATTTCGACAGATCCAGAATATCATTGATGAGCGCGAGCAGATGCTTGCCGGCGCCGTGAATGTCGCCGGCATATTCGCGGTAGCGCGGGTTGCTGTGTGCGCCAAATAATTCCTGCGACAGAACCTCCGAGAAACCTATAATTGCGTTCAGCGGCGTGCGCAGCTCGTGACTCATCAGCGCCAGAAAATTGCTTTTCGTCTGGTCGGCATCCTGGGCAGCAAGCAGCGCGGCATTGAGTTGTTCCTCGCGGGCCACCAGCAACGCCACCTTGGAGCGAACCAGCGCCTCGCTCGTGCCGATACCCAGATAACGGCCGGCATGCGTCACCACGAAGCTTTCACGCAAAGCGTCCGGACAGTCGATGGTGATCATCGCGCCCAGATCCGCCAGGTCCATATGCTCGTCGACGACCAGCGGCTTGGTATTGGCAAGTCGGACGATCGGCTGCTTGCCGAAAAGTTCCGGGACAAAGCGCTGGGCATACCTGGCCAAAAAACGCAACCGGTTGACGATCCCGACGACACGGCGCTCGCCGTCGACGACCGCCGCCGCGATTTGCGGATTTTCGCCGCTGAATCGTTCATAGACGTCCGCGCATGTCATGGCGGCGTCGAACGCGGGCAACGGGTCCGCAAGGGCGCCGGCTTTCCATTCCGTCTGACCGCTCTGCGGCAACGGTACGGACGCAAACGCACTCATGCATAATTCCCCCGCAACGCCGGCGGAAGATATGGCTCCGTTCTTGTGGGTCCGTTAACGGAATGCGCCGCGATTTGCGAAATTCTTGTGACACTGTCTGCACCGGATAGTTGCGGCGGCGCCCGGGCCGCAATCAGCGTATGCCGATCAATTTGTGCGTCTGCAGGCTGAGGCGCCACTGCGGATGCGCGAGGCAGTAGTCGGCCGCGGCGCGCATGTTGGCCTCGCGCCCGGGCCCGTCCATCGGCTGCAGGAAGAAATGCTCGAAGACGAGACCCGCATAACGCTCCGGCGGCGCGCCGTCCTGGGGGTAAACGAGCTTCAGTTCCTGTCCGCTTTTCAGCGCCAAGTCCGCGTTCGCCTTCGGGCTGACGCAAATCCATTGGATGCCCGGCGGCGGCAACAACGTCCCGTTGGTTTCGATACCGATCTCGAACCCTTGCCCGTGGAGCGCCGCGATCAACGCTTCGTCGAGCTGCAGCAGGGGCTCGCCACCGGTGCAGACGACATAGGGCTGCGCGACATCGTCCTTCGGCCAGTTTTCGGCCACGGCCCACGCCAGGGCTTCGGCATCGCCGAATTTTCCGCCGTTCAGGCCGTCAGTGCCGACAAAATCCGTATCACAGAAACGGCACACGGCGGTCGCCCGGTCGCGCTCAAGCCCGCTCCACAGATTGCAGCCGGCGAAGCGAAGAAACACCGCCGCGCGGCCGGTCCGCGCGCCCTCGCCTTGCAGCGTGTAGTAGATTTCCTTCACCTGATAGGTCATGGCGCGGCGTACTTCGCATAGCCCTTGGCGCGCAGATCGCAGGCCGGGCAGACGCCGCAGCCATAACCCCATTCGTGGCGATGACTGCGGTCGCCTTCATAACAGGTGACGGTCTCCTCGCGGATCAGGTCGACGAGGATCCGGCCCCCAAGTTCTTCGGCAAGCGACCAGGGCGCCGCCTTGTCGATCCACATCAGAGGAGTGTGGGCCGTGACACGGCGGGCGAGCGCGAGCGTGAGCGCCTCGGCCACCGCCACCACGGTCTTATCGCGGCAATCGGGATAGCCCGAAAAATCGGTCTCGCACATGCCGCCGACCAGATCGGCGATGCCCCGGCGATAACCGAGCGCCGCCGCCGCCGTGAGGAACATCACATTGCGCCCCGGCACGAACGTCGTCGGCAATCCATCGGCGCCCATCTCGATCTGCATCGCGTCGGTAAGGGCCGTGCCGCCGATCTGCTTCAGTACGTCCAGCGACAGAACATGATCTTCGCCGAGCCGCCCTGCCCAGCCGGGAAACCGCTCGCGGATCGCGGCCAGCACGCGGAGCCGCGCGTCCATCTCGCTACGATGCCGCTGACCGTAATCGAACCCGACGGTTTCCACCCGCGCGAAGCGCGCGAGCGCCCAGGCGAGACAGGTCGTCGAATCCTGTCCCCCGGAAAAAAGCACCAAGGCGCCGTCCGCATTCATGGATGAGGTTT
>DAIDUA010000164.1 GCA_027456965.1 Alphaproteobacteria bacterium
CCGCACCCGGCGATTTTCGGTGCGCTTCCGCCTGCGCTTTCGTCGGGTGCCTCCTGAGGCAAGCCCAGGGTCTCCTTGTCCGAGACCAAGGACACGGACTTGCGTCCCCCGGCGAGCGATCGTCTCGCGCACTTCGCCCTCGGGATCGTCTCCATTGGTGGACGAAGTGGGCAGACGGCTGCACCTCTGATTCCACCCGGCTCGTTACGCCGGATTTCCTCAGACGCCGATTGCACCCCGCGATACGGACGGTCCGGGCCGCCCCCTCTTTGGGGTGCAACATAGCTGACATATGCACGCAACGGCGCGTTTCAAGTGTTGCGTGCAAAATTTAATGTTGCACGTAAGAGTAATTTTCATCCGCATGAAGAGGAGTCTCGGCGCTGCGGCTCTAATCGTGCGGCAGCTTGGACAGGTCGTAGCCCGGACCATAATCGACGACGGACACCGGTCCGAAATCGACGATCTGGTCGCCGGAGCCCAACTGCATGCCGACGCTCAGCGTGCCGACCGGATAATCCTGCATCGCGGTTCCGCTTTCGTAATACTGCTTCCATTGCGGGCCGACGAGGAAGCTGGTTTCCGGCGTGACGCCGGCGTTCGGCGACGCCGTGCCGTAGATGCGCGCCGCGACCAGTTCGATAAAATCGTTTCCCGCCGGCGGCTTCTCGGCGCGCGCCCAGAAGGCGAGCAGCAGCACGTCGCCTTTGTGCACCGGCTTGACGATGCCGGCATAGGCGCCGACGTCCCACGGATGGTCCGGCTTGGGCGAAATGGCGACACGCTTGGCGGTGCCGCCCTGCACGCCGGGATCGGTTACCATATCCGTCTTCGCCGGGCCCCATATCCCCCAGAAATCGGCGGGTTTGTTGACCAGCGTCTGCGCGGCGTCATCGGCGGCGGCGGTCAGCGCCATCGCCCCAAGCATTGCCAAGCCGGACAAGAGCGCGCGTTTGGAAATTCCCATCGAAACCTCTCCCGTACTCTGAACTCAACTGCGCGGCAGCCAGTCGAGGTTGTAGTTCGGACCCAAATCAATGACGGACACCGGCCCGTAGTCGATGACCATGTCGCCGGCGCCCAACACCATGCCGGCGCTCAGCGTGCCGACCGGATAATCCTTGGCCGCCGTTCCGTTCGCGTAATAGAGCTGCCATTGCCGGCCAATGAGGAAGGTTGTTTCCTGCGAGACACCGGCGCCCGACGGCCCGTTTTCGTAGATGCGGCCGGACAACATGACGAGATCGCTGCCTGCCGGCGGCCGCTCGGCGCGGGCCCAAAACATCAAGAGAAGCACGTCGCCTTTGCGCACCGGCTTGGTGATGGCGATGGAGGCGCCGACATCCCATGGGTTGTTGGGCTTGGGCGAGATGGTCACGCGTTCGGCCGCCCCGCCTTTGACCCTGGGATCGGCCATGTAACTCGTCTTCGCCTTGCCCCAGATGGTCCAAAAGGCGCCAGGATCGCTGACAGCCTTCTGCATGATGTCGCCGGCCGACGCGGACAGAACGACGGCCCCAAACATCGCCAAGGCGGACAAAACAGAGCTTTTGGAGCATCGCATGAAAGCCTCCCCTCGATATCCATGGCGTCGGGTGAGGCACACGGGGCGTCGAGTTTGCTGATGCAAATGGGACTTGCCATCAGCCTTGGGACCATAATGACCATCAGCCCTGTACAACCGGTAAACCGGCGGGGACCGCCGTCGCCTCCTTAACCCGATCTTTACGAAAGCGGGCCGTCCGGCCAGTTTTTCACGGTCGAAGCGTCACATCCGTCCGCCTACAGATCGAACGTCTGTTGCAGCACCGGCATCTCGACACGGCCGTTGAGGGCGGCAGCGAAGTTCTGCATGACGGCCTCGTCGCCATGCACCAGGAAGGTGCGGCCCGCACCGATCGGCTTGTGCCAATCCAGCAACTGCTGCCGGTCCGCATGGGCGGAAAATCCGTTGATGGTGTGGATGCGCGCCCGCACCGCAACCTCTTCGCCGATGATGTTCACCACCTTGGCACCGTCGATGATGCGGCGCGCCAGCGTGCCGACCGCGGCGTAGCCGACGAACACGACGCTCGATTCCGCCCGCCCGAGGTTCTGTTTCAAATGGAACCGCACGCGCCCGCCCGTGCACATGCCGGACCCCGCCATGATGATGGCGCCGGACTTGACCTTGTTCAGCGCCATGGACTCGACGTGTTCGCGGGTGAACTGCACGCCCGGAAAATGAAACGGATCCCGCCCGTTGCGGATCTGCCCGGCGATGTCCGGCCGCAAGGCCTCGGGATGGCGCTCCATGATCTCGGTGGCGGAGATCGCCATCGGCGAATCCATGAAGACCTTCGTCGAGGGCGGCAGACGGTTCTGCTCGATGCCCCGGCAGATGACGTAAAGCAGTTCCTGCGCCCGCTCCAGCGCGAAGGTCGGGACCACGACATTGCCGCCGCGCAGGAACGTATCCGTGACGGCGTCGTAGAATTCCTCGATGGACGGCCTCAGCGGCTTGTGCTGCCGGTCGCCATAGGTGGTTTCCATCACCACGTTGTCGGCGTGCGGCGGTTTTGCCGGGCCGTCGAGCAACAGACCGGCCGGCTTGCCGAGATCGCCGGAGAACAGCACCGTCGTCTGCTTCGGCTTTTCCGTGAGCTCCAGAAAGACGCTGGCCGAACCCAGGATATGACCGGCGTTGATGAAGGTGGCGCGCACGCCTTTGGCAAGCTCGATGGGTCTGCCGTAAGCGACGTTCTTTCCGAAATGTTCGAGCGCGCGCTCGGCGTCTTCAACCGTGTAGAGCGGCGCCGTGGAGCGTTTGTCGGCGTGGTGATGCGCCCCGGAGCGTCCCTGATAGCGCGCTTCTTCTTCCTGCAGATGCGCGGAATCGAGCATCACCAGCCTGGCCAGCTCCACGGTCGCCGCGGTGGCGATGATCTTGCCGCGGAACCCGCGCTTGGCCAGCAGCGGCAGCCGGCCGCAGTGATCGAGATGCGCGTGAGTCAGAAGGACATAGTCGATGCCGGCCGCATCGAAGCCGAAAGGCTGCGAATTCTCTTCGTCCAGTTCGCGGCCGCCCTGATACAGCCCGCAATCGATCAGAATCCGCGTCCCCGCGCACTCGACCATGTGGCACGAGCCGGTAACGTTGCGATCGGCGCCGTAAAAGGACAGTTTCAAGACAAGCCTCCCTGCAGCGTAACGGTCCGCGCCTTACACGCGGTTCAAAGGCTGGACGCCGTCCAGAGACTCGCCGCTCATGTCGTACCAGCGCAGGATCGAATCCCAGATTTCCTCGGCCGTTTCGGCAAACCACAACAGTTCGCGATCTTCCGGGTCGATGACGCCCTCGGCGACCAGGAAATCCAGATCCACGGCGCCGCGCCAATACTCCTCGCCCACCAGGACGATCGGGATCGGCTTCATCTTGCGCGTCTGGACCAGCGTCAGCGCCTCGAACAGTTCGTCGAAGGTGCCGTAGCCTCCGGGAAAGGCGACCAGCGCCCGCGCCCGCAGGAGGAAATGAAGCTTGCGCATCGCAAAGTAATGGAAGTTGAAGCAGAGTTCCGGCGTGATGTAGGGGTTGGGATACTGTTCGTGCGGCAGGCTGATGTTGAGGCCGATGGTTTCGGCCTTGACGTCGAAGGCCCCGCGGTTGGCGGCTTCCATGATCCCCGGCCCACCGCCCGTCATGACCGTGCAGTGCGGCCCCTTGTCGGTCCGGTTGGCCGCGCCCACCAGTCGGCCGAACTCGCGCGACACATCGTAATACTTGCTTTTCGCGAGAACGCGTTCGGCCACCGCCAGGTGCTGGGCCCAGTCCTTGTTGCCGGGGTTATGCGCCAGCGATGCCTTCAAGCCGTCCACCTTGCGCTTCGCCGCGGCCGGCTCGCAGATGCGCGTCGAGCCGAACACCACGATGGTGTGACGGACGTTGTGCTTCTCCAGCAGAAGTTCCGGCTTCAGATAATCGATCTCGAGACGGACGCCTCTGAGGCGCGGCGACGCCAGGAAATCCAGATCCAAGTCGGCGCGGCGATAGCCGGGGCTCTGCAGAATCGCCTGGATGCGCGCGGGCGCATCGGGATCTTCAACCGGCGGCTTGGGGACCTGCGACGGCAACGGCTCGCGCCGGTTCACCGGGTCGGCCGGCGGTGCTGGCATCTTGTCGGAGATTGGCTTGTTCGGCTTCACCATGGCGCAGGACCGTCCACCAACACCGTCTGCAAATCAACCCGCACCATCTTGTCACATCCTTTGAAGAGGCCGGCGCCCGGTTTCCCGGCCGCCGACGCATTCGCAACGGCACTGGTTCGGAAATATAGGCACTCTGTGCACTTATGCGAGACCGGATCGCTTTCGACGCCGAGGAAATTCGGTTTTGTCATGATCGTCGGACCGGCATGCCCGTCCCCGCGGAGGGTTCCTTTCGCTCGCGGCGGCGGTGTGGAATTAAACGGCGTCGTCCTCCACCTCCGCGAACGCGTCGGGCTCGGGGCTGCGCAGCGCGTCCGCGCCGGCGAGCATGCCGACCACCGCGGCGCTGGCG
>DAIDUA010000165.1 GCA_027456965.1 Alphaproteobacteria bacterium
CGCGCTCGTCGATGGCGTCCATCAGACGCTGCTGGGTCGGGCTCATCGCCCGGACGTTTTTTACGTATTTTCGATCGCGCGCGTCTCCATCGCGCGGATTCCAGCCGCCGCGGGCCGGAAACAAGGGATGGATGTTTTCGTCGCTTGAAAAATTGGTTTCACGGGATTTGTAACGCGCGGAACGCCTGGCCATGGATACTCCCTGGTCAAAAAACGAACGCTGGTTGTTGATGGGGCGTGAGCGCGGGGGAAGGGCTTGAGGCCCTCAAAACCGGAGATCTGCGAAGTGCAACGACGCACCGTGATCTTTCCCACGCCATGAACGAATCACACGGACGAGTTCAGAATAACAGAACTCCGAAAATCGAAATCGTGTTTTTTGGACGACGGCGATGCGAACTGGCGCAATCGGAAAATCGCGGTCAGAATGACAAGCGAAACGCCGCAGTCGAGAACATCCGATGCCGATCTACGCCCTTGAGGGCATTGCGCCGGAATTCCCCGCCGACGGTCAATATTGGGTCGCGCCGACGGCCGTTGGCATCGGGCGGGTGAGGCTCATGAAGAACGCCAGCGTGTGGTTCGGGGCGGTGCTGCGCGGCGACAACGACTTGATCGCCATCGGCGAGAATTCCAACATTCAGGACAATTCGATCGTTCACACGGATCCCGGCCAACCGGTGCGGGTGGGCGCCAACGTGACGGTCGGCCACAATGTGATCCTGCACTCGACGGTCGTCGGCGACAATTCGCTGATCGGCATGGGCGCGACTCTGCTCAACCGCTCGCGCATCGGGGAAAACTGCATCGTCGGCGCCAATACGCTCATACCCGAAGGCAAGGAATTCGCCGACGGTTCGCTGATCGTCGGAAGTCCCGGCAGGGTGGTGCGAACCTTGACGGAGGCGGAACGGGCGATGCTGCAGGCTTCGGCGGACGTCTATGTCGCGAACTACAAGCGCTTCCGGGACCACCTGGCATTGCGCGGCTGATCAGCCCGCGGCGCGCTGCGTCGCGGATTGGTCGTGCACCTTCTGCCATATGCGGCGGATGCGGCTGTCGACTTCCGGCCCGAAATTGAACCAGGCCGCCTTGTTGTGGGTGGCGTCGACGACAAAGAGCGTGTCGAGCTTTCCCAGCTTCTGCACCAGGGCGTTGCGGACGGCGGTGATCGGCATCTCGCTTGAGACGACCCAGGCCTGGGGCATGATCGGGTAGGCCGGTCCGAAGTTGAAAATCTCTTCTTCCAGTCCGGAAATCGAGCGCGATTTCATGTCGGCCACGATGACGTAATGCGTCCGCTCGGCAGGCGCTTCTTCGTCCTTGCGGCCGAAATTCTGCGGCGACGCATCGCCTTCGGCGGTGAAGAAGGTCGGCCTCTCCGGCGCTGGTCGGAACAGGTTCGCGAGATCGCCGTCCTCCGACGCCGCCTGATAGCGGTCTTCGCCGGCGCGGGCGACGAGCGAATGGGGCGCGAGTCGTCCCTCCGCTGCGAAGGCGCGCATTTCCGCCTCCGAATAGGGCCCGTAGCTGCGCCCGTTGACGCTTATGGTCCAAGTGGCTGACATGAAGGCTCGACGTCCGGTGACCAGCGGCAAGCCTAGGATTGAATGATTACTTAACTCTTTCCGAAAGCATGCGGCTCCGGGATGAAACCCTGAAAAGGTCGCGCCGCGGCGGGCTTTGTGGTTCGGCGGCGGCGCTATTTTTGGGGCCGAGGGAGGTTTTGGCCGGCCGCGTGGGCAAGGAAAGACCCCGGCATGCTGCCATGCCGGGGCTCGGTTCTGATCGGTCGGCCGGGCTTTAGTCGAAGTGCCAGTTGCCGTCCCGATGGCGGCAGGCCGTGCCGGACCGGGTGTAGCTGCGTCCGCGCGCATAAGTCGTCGTGCTGAACGACCGGCAGACATAGCCGTCGCGATCAAATTGGCGCTCCGGGACGAAGTAGCCGTAGTCGTTGTCGTGGCGCCATTGGTAGCGCTGGCCGATGTCGCCATCGAGGCCCTGGGCATAGACGCGCATGGCGTAGGGATGGTCCTGGCAGGGCATGTCGCGCGTGACGGCGTTACCGAACAGGCCGCCGAGGATCGCGCCGCCGACCACCGCGCCGCCATTGCCGTGGCTCGCGGCGCCGCCGATCAGCCCGCCGGCCAGCGCGCCGAACAGCGTTCCGGCGACGTTGTTGCTGCGCTGGCAATTATCTTGGTAGGTGCTCTCGCTGTAGGATTGCGGCGGCGGGCCGTTGTCGTAGCCCTGATCGGGACCGTTCGGGCGCTGGTCGCTGAAGCGGATGTAGTGACCTTCGCGATCGTAATAGCCGTCGTGATCGTACTGGCTGTAATAGCCGTACGGATCGGGCTGCGGGCCGGCATAAGGCTGTGAGCCGTCATAGGGCCGTGAGCTGTCATAGGGCTGGGGGCCGCCATAGGGCTGTGCCGAAGCGGACATCGCGCCGAACACCAGAGCAACCGCGGTCGCCGCCAAGAACAATTTCCTCATCAACCTCTCCTCTGTCGTTCGCCGACATTTGAACCGTCATCTTAGCTTCGCTTTTCTAGACTGAACGCGTCCTGAACGAAATAAGGCGGGATTGGGGCGGCGGATTAAAGTTTCGTGGCCACGATCTGGAGACCCCGGGCGTGATGACGAGGGCGTTCGGGTCGGCCTCGTAACGGTCGCGGAGCGCGGTTTCAAGAGGGCGCGGCGATGCGGACAGCTTCACCTATGAGGCGCGGTTGCGCCCCCAAACACCTTTGGATTCAGGCGGCGATCTTCAGCTTGAGGCCGAGCGCGGCGATGACCTTCAGCACGGTGGAAAATTCCGGCCGGCCACCCTTCGAAAGCGCTTTGTAGAGACTGGGGCGGGTGAGGCCGGCCAGCTTCGCTATCTCGCCCATGCCTTCGGCGTGCGCCACCACGCCGAGCGCGTGCGCGATCAGGGCCGGATCGTCCTCCTCGAACACGGCGTTGAGATAGGCCACGACGTCCTTCTTGGTCTTGAGAGTGGCCGCCGTATCGTAGCGGGTGGTCTTCAGCGCCATCACTCGTACTCCCATGCCGCCGCGATATCGCGCGCCACCTACTTGTAGACGTCTCGGCGGTGGCCGATTTCGATGACGAGCACACACAGCTTGCCATCCTGAATATCGCAGATGATGCGGTAGTCCCCGACCCGGTAGCGCCAGAAGGTGCCGAGCAGAGGGCCAGTTAGGGCTTTGCCTGTGTCGCGGGGGTTATGTGCACCGGCAACGCGCTCGTCCATGAAATCGAGGATGCGGCGGGCTGTCTGCTTGTCGAGTTTGCGAAGCTGC
>DAIDUA010000166.1 GCA_027456965.1 Alphaproteobacteria bacterium
ACATAGGAGATTTTACCGAGTCATGCTGCCACGGCCCCTCGAAACTACAGCAGGCGTTTCTTAAGAACGCTCAGGGTGGGAGGAAGGTGGCCGGGACAGCACCACTTGTGTTAGAGGCGGTGAGCGACAAGGCCACTTTGGCGGGTCCAACAAGGCCAGTCCGCCCGTCGTCGATGGCGGCTGGCGGCGTTTTCGTTGGAGATGCGAAGGCCGGATCGCGGCCAAAGCGGTACATCAAGCCTGGCTTTTGGTTCGTGGGGGCGGTAGGTTTTAGAGCAGGATCAGGTAGCAGGAAGCCGCCTTCAAAAAAGCGCCCCGTGACGATGTAAGCGCATCGTACCGGGGCTTGACCTTCGGGAGCGAGAACCTCCCTTGGGCCCACCTTCAGATTATTCATCCTGCGGCTCAAAGCAAGGCTCGGCGCGCGAATGCCGTCAGCGTCTCTGTCTTCTGAAGGGGTGCGAGCAGCCTTTTCGTCCTCAAGACCCACGTTCTCGTTATTGCAGCGAGCCGTGCCGGCAAGCGGCCCGTCGCTGGTCGCAGTGGCATGCCAACCAGCGTTATCGAGCCAGCGATCAAGGGAAGTGCCGTCGTCGTGAACAGTCACGGCGCTGCCGCGCGCGGGCGTGTGAGCGCCGTTCGGCGGCGGAAGGCGCGAAATCCGCGTTGAAAGCGGCGCGCGTGGGCTATCACCATCCGGCCTCAAGCGAGGAATGTTTCTGCCCTCGTCCCGGCTGCTACGAGCGGTTCATGCGGACTCGACGCTCCCCGTTGCAGAAATTCTGTAGCGGCTTGTGCCGCCGGGCTTTATGGCGTGTTCTTCAACGCGAGTCGCGTTGGCGGCGGCGCTGGGGCCTGTCGCATCTTGCGGTCCGGATCAAGAGGCTTGTCCGACCGCCTTAAGCCGCGCGTATTGACCCCTTGGCTGGCGGTGAGGCATCGTCAGCAGCAGCATCGGAAATACGGGTTCCAGAAAGAACGGGGAAGAGGCTTTTCCTTTTTCTTTGTCCGCCAGGTGATTCCATGATCGTGCCATTGACCGCCGATGATTGGGCTGTTGGTGAAGAGCGGTTGTTGCCGCTGACGTCGTTCGGCGAAGTCTATCGCCGCTATCGGTTGCCCGACGAGGCGGCGGAAGCGACGATGGCACGTTCTCTGGCGCGCGATGGACAACTCTCGCCATCGATCGTCTGCCTGCGCGAGGCGCGCGTGGAGATGGTGGATGGATTCAAGCGTCTGTCCGCGGGGCGAGACTTGGGCTGGAGTTGCCTTTGGGCCAGGCGATTGGACCTCGACGAGTCCGCGGCCAAAGCGGCGATTTACCGCTTGAATCAAGTGGGCCGGCCGACACGCGAGTTGGAAGAGGCCTGGATCGTTCGGGCCTTGGTGCGTGAGGACGGGTTGCCGCAAGCGGAAGTCGCCGAACTCATGGGGCGCCACAAGAGTTGGGTTTGCCGACGGCTGGCGCTGCTGGAGCGGTTGGCCGACGAATGCCGTCAGGAGATGGCCCTGGGGCTGATCTCTCCCAGCGTGGCGCGACAGTTGACGCGGTTGCCCGCGGGCAACCAGCCGGAGGCGATGGCGGCGGCGCGGCGTGCGGGCTTGAACACGGCCGAAACGACGGGCTTTGTGGACTTGTTGGTGGCCGCTCCCAGCCGCGCGCAGGTGGAATACCTGTTGGAACGTCCGCGAGAAGCGCTCCAGCGGTCCAAGGAATTGGGTGTACCGGCCTGGGACCCGCGTTTGACTGCGGCCGGGAACCGAGTCCTGAAACGTCTGGGCTACCTGATCGACGCCCTGGGACGATTGGAGAGCTGGTTCCAGCAGCGTGGCCGCGCGGACCTGTCGCCCGGTGATCGGGCGGTGCTGGCGCCGACGTTTTCACGGTTGGCCCGTGACGCGCGGACGTCGGCGGAACTTTGCGATGACCTCCGCCGCCGCAAGGAGGCCTGGATCCGAGAGCGTTTCGCCGAATTGGGGGCGCCGGCAACTCGGTTCCTCGAGGGCCTGCTGACCGCCAAGCGGTTTGGCTGGGACCAGGCCCAACGCGTCTTGGCCTTGTTGGGGATTTACAGCCAAGCCGACGTGCTGGCCGCCTTGGAGCGTGCCGCGCGTTATGCGGCTTTTTCCCTGTCGACGGTGGAACGGATTCTCGCGGCCCAGGCACGGCCGAAGCCCGCCTTGGAATCGTGGAGCGACGAAGAACGTCAGCGACTGCGCGACACCCTGACCGGTCCTACGATACCGCCACGTTCGACGTCCGAATATCAATCCCTCCTGTTTGACGAGCAACCGACCGATGAGTCGCCAACCCAAGATCAAGAAAATGGCAAAGCCAACCCCGAAGACACTCGCCCCGGCGAGCAGGGACCCAACCCCGACGACCCCGACGATCCCGAAGCCGACGGCGCCGGCATCCCCGCGTGAACTTCGCGACCGGATCCTTGCGCACCTGGGGGTGTTGCGCGTGCCCGTCACGGCCGACCAACTCGATGCGGTGCTCTCGGCGGCCGAGCAAGAGTCGTGGTCGCACTTGCAGTTCCTGGAGCGACTCGTGGGCCAACAGGCGGACCAGCGCCGCGAGCGCGCCATCGAGCGGCGAATTCGCAACGCGCGATTCCCGGACCCCTACACCTTGGAAACTTTCGACTGGGAGTTCAATGCCAAGACCATTGACCGGTCGCGCATCGAGAACCTGGCCACCTGCGAGTTCATCGGGCGTGGCAGTAACTTGCTTTTCGTCGGACAAAGCGGCGTGGGTAAAAGTCATTTGATTCAGGCGCTTGGCCGCCGCGGGTGCGTCTTGGGCTACCGCGTGCGATACACGACGAGCAGCGAGCTGCTGTTGGAACTCACGGCCTCGTTAGCCGACCACACGCTGCCGAAGCGCCTTCGAGAGTACAACGGGTACCAATGGTTGATCATCGACGAATTCGGTTTCGACAAACTGGAACGCAACGCGGCGCCGGAGACCCCCAGCCTGTTGTTCAAGATCATCAACAGCCGCCGCAGGCGCTCGACGACCATCGTCACGAACATCGAGTTCGAAAGCTGGGAAACTCGCTTGGGCGATCCGCAATTGACGATGGGCTTGCTTGATCGGCTCGTGGACGGCGCCATCATCGTCAAGCTTCAAGGCCGCTCTTACCGGGCGCATCGTGCTCAAGCCAACAACTCGCCGGCCGCCCGGCCAACCTAACCAACGCCGGAGGCGTATGTACCCCGGAGGCACAGCCCTTGCACTCCATTGACTTCCGCGAACTGCGTCGGCGGATCGCAATCAGCGACGTGCTCACCTTGCTGAGCTTCGAGCCAACCCAGAGGCGAGGGTCGCGCCTGCGCGGCACCTGCCCGATCCACGAGTTGCGCCGGGTGCGTAATCGCGACTTCAGCGTCGATCTTCAAAGAAGCCGCTTTCGCTGCTTCGGCTGCGGGAAGGGCGGCAATCAAATCGACCTTTGGGTCTTCACCCAAGACCTACCAATTCATCCAGCCGCCATCGATCTCTGCCAGCGTCTAGGAATCGAGGTCCCCTGGCGGTGACATTTCGTTCCGATCGGCAACACGGGTGGTGGCCTTATTCAGGTCGCCATTTTGGCCTTGTTACTGACCGCCGCCGACAGCCCACCAACGCCTGACGATGGTGGGCCGTCGCTCGCCCCAGGCGAGCTTGTCCCACCCTACACTGGCTAGGGG
>DAIDUA010000167.1 GCA_027456965.1 Alphaproteobacteria bacterium
GTCGGCGGCGTAATCAACATCATCACCTACAATCCGCGCTACGACGACGTGAATACGGCGTCGGTGCGCACCGGCACGCAGGGGCTGGCCGAACTCTCCGGCGTTACGACCATGAAATTGGGTGCGGTAGGAGGCCTGCGCCTGTCCGGCAGTCTGCAATCGGATGGCGAATTCAACACTCCGATCCCGTCGGCCATGGCCGGTCCTCCCCGTGCGGAAAACGACCACTCGGAGGTCAATGCCTATGCGGCGTTTGCTTTGAGCGATGACCTTGAACTCGATCTGCAGGCCAGTCACAGCCACGCGCGACGGAACGAGGTAAACCCCGGACTTCTGTACAACACGGCCTATTACGAGACGAATTCGGTTCTGGCGAGGCTGTATGCCGACACCAGTATCGGGCTTCTGAAATTCACCGCATACAACAATTGGCTGACCCAAAAGACCGACGACGCGTTCTACCTCGGCAGCTTCCATTTCGACAACCAGGTTACAGTCGTCCAGGGAGAAGACGTCTTCAATATCGGCACCGATCACACGTTGCGGTTTGCGCTCGAGTACCGGCACGATTCCGATACGACCACTCCCTTTTCGGGCGGGAACATCTACTATGACGTCGTGTCCGCCTCCGGGATGTGGAACTGGCGTATTGCACCTTCCGTTTCGCTTACCAACGCCGTGCGCTTTGACAATCTTGCGCTCGGCCGCAATGGCATTGCGCCCGCCGGCTATCCCTTCACGAATTCTGACTGGAACCGCACCATCGACGTCTGGAGCTTCAACAGCGGTCTGGTTTGGAAGGCGACCGAAGGGGATATCGTTCGGCTAATTGCGGGCCGCGGCGTACAACTGCCTAACTTGGCGTCCCTTGGCGCGTTCCTTGTCACCACGCCTTATTACGATCTGACGGGCGTCCCCACACTGCGGCCCACCGCGGTCTCAAACTACGAATTGACCTGGGACCACAATCTGAGCTGGCTTGCTGCACAGCTGCGGGTCAGCCTCTTCTATCAGGATTCCGAAAATCTTGCGGCCTTGACCGGCGGAATGATCGTTGTGCCCGGTAGCCTGTATCTGACGGCGAGCAATGTCGGGCGCTCGGATGCGACGGGCTTGGAGATGAGTGCCCACGGCCTCTTGGACGAAGACTGGCGCTGGTCCTTGAGCTACCGCGCCGAGTTCGTGGACGACAACTTCCTGCCATTCGCTGCGGGTGGCATGGCCTATCTCGATTATGCGCACACGACACCCAAGCATTTGGCCAAAGCAGGGCTTGGCTGGACAGGGGGCAATTGGGAAACGGATGTCTATCTCGACTACCAGTCAGCGAACTACGGCTTGCAGCAATCGATGTCCGGTACGGCCCTGGTCCCCATCGGAGCGTACGCATCCGTCGACGGCCGCGTGGCTTATCGGTTGACGGATTGGGCGACGCTCGCAGTCTCCGGCCAGAACCTCCTGCAATCCCCTCAGCGCCAGACGGCCGGCGCCATGATTGAGCGTCAGGTGTTTGCAACGTTGAGCGTCAACTTCTGAACAGAGTGTGGATTCAAGAACGATGAACATTTTCTGGCAAATCACCGTCGTAGAATCCCTGTTGAATCTGGCGGTCTTCGCCGCCGCGGTCATCGCTTATGGGCCTATACGCGACCTGGCAACGCGCCTGCGCCCGGGCTCAAAGCTCACGTTGGGCACGGCGGTCGGCGTGCTGTTCGGCGGGGCGACAGCCGTCGCCCTACTGTTGCCCGTCCACATGAGCGGTGGCGCCTCAACGAGCAGGCAGACGGTCCTCCTGGCGCTTGCCGGCCTACTCGCGGGGCCAGCTGCAGCCATCGCGGCCGGCATTATCGCCGTGGCCGCGGAATTGCTCCCTGTCTTGCAGGGCGGTGCGCTCGACACGCTCGGCATCGTTATGTCGATTGCCTGCGCCGGAGCCGGCTTGCTTCTGCGCTTTCTGTTTGACCTACGCAAAGGCTGCCATGCAGGCGAAGTTGCCTACTTCCATCTGCCAGTCGTGGGCGCTCTGTCGGCCGTGTTGAACTTGGCGGTGCTGGGGTTGTTTCAGGGCGCGAACGCCATGCTCGACTCGGCCGTGCCGGCGCTCGTCGCTTGCATCGCCGCGGCCACCATTCTTGGCACGCTGTTGCTGCATGAGACACGCCGTCATCATGCCGAAAAGGAACTGCGCGACAGCGAAGCCCGCCTTGCCCTTCAGGCACGCGAACTTGCCGATGCCCGCGACGCGGCAGACAGGGCCAATCAGGCGAAGAGCGAATTCCTCGCCAATATGAGCCACGAAATCCGCACGCCGATGAACGGCATTATCGGCATGACCGGCCTCCTCATGGACACCGACCTGGACGAGGAACAGCGGAAATTCGCCGAGGTCGTGCGCGAGTCCGGCGAAGCCCTGCTTACGATCGTCAACGACATTCTCGACATCTCGAAACTCGAGGCCGGCAAGCTGGAAATCGAGCAGATTGACTTCGATCTTGTCGGCATCGTGTAGAGCGCAACCAGTCTGATGGCGGCCAAGGCTCGGGAAAAGGGAATCGATCTTGGCGTCTTCGTCGACCACGT
>DAIDUA010000168.1 GCA_027456965.1 Alphaproteobacteria bacterium
GTTGAGCAGGAACCCGTTGCTGGACGTCGAATGCTTCCTGCAGCACGGCGCCGCATCGTCGCAAGCGCTGGCGCTGGAGGCTGTGCTTCTCGACGGCGACAAGGTCGTCGGCAAAGCGTCGCAGAAGGTGCCGCCGTCCGACGCGGCCGCCGAGCCCGTGAAGCACATGCTGGCCTTCCCGCCGCTGCCGGGCATCCAGCTTTGGGACCTTGCGCATCCGAAGCGCTACACCGTGCAGGTGCGCTTGCTGGACGGCGCCCGCGTGGTCGATGAGGTCACGCGCCGCGTCGGGTTCCGCCAAGCGACCTTCACCGATCACGGCTTCGAATTGAACGGCAAGATCGTCAAGCTGCGCGGCCTCGACCGTCATCAGACTTTTCCCTTCGTCGGTCAGGCCATGCCGGGGCGCGTGCAGCGTCGCGACGCCTGGATTCTCCGCAAGGAGCTGCACTGCAATATCGTGCGCACCTCGCACTATCCGCAGTCGCCGCATTTCCTCGACGCCTGCGACGAACTGGGTTTGCTGGTGCTGGAGGAAATTCCCGGCTGGCAGCATATCGGCGACCGGGCCTGGCAGGACATCTCGGTCGACAATGTCAGCCGCATGATCCGCCGCGACTGGAACCGTCCGTCGATCATCCTCTGGGGTGTCCGCATCAATGAATCGAAGGACGATCACGATTTCTATGTGCGCACCAACGCGATGGCGCACGGCCTGGATCCGACGCGCCAGACCGGCGGCATCCGGAACTTCCAGGAGTCGGAATTCCTGGAAGACGTCTTCACGATGAACGATTTCGGCTGGCCGCTGAAACCGCCCAATCATCCGCGCTATCTCAACACGGAATTCGTGGGGCACACCTATCCGGTGAAGACGACCGACAACAACCAGCTGCAGCGCGAGCACACCATCCGCCACGCCCGCGTGCACGACCAGTTGGCCTCGAACCCGCAATATGCCGGCGGCATCGGCTGGTGCGCTTTCGACTACAACACCCATGCCGATTTCGGCTCCGGCGACCGCATCTGTTATCACGGTGTCCTGGATATCTTCCGCACGCCGAAAGCCGCCGCCGGTTTTTACAAATCGCAATGCGATCCCGCCGAGGAAATCGTGCTGGAACCGGCATTCCATTGGGCCCTGGGCGACGAGGAGGTGCATTTCAGCAGCGCGCTCGTCTGCTCGAATTGCGACCACATCAAGCTTTATACCTTCATCAATGGGGCGTGGACGCTGCTGAAGGAAGCAGACCCGTCGCGCGACCAGTTCCCGCATCTGAAATACGCGCCGTTCAACATCGATCTCACGGACAAGGGCTGGTTCACCTGGGGCGATCTGCGGATCGACGGCTATCTCAACGGCAAAGTGGCCGTCTCCAAGACCTGTTCGGGCCGCGGCGTCGATCAAAAATTCTCGCTGATGCCCGACGACGCGGAATTGAACGCCGACGGCGCGGACGCCACCCGCGTGGTCTTGCGCGTGACCGATGAATTCGGCGCGATCCGGCCGTTCGCCAACGATCCCATCGTGTTGGCCCTCGAAGGCCCGGCGGACCTCATCGGCGACAATCCGTTCGCCCTGGTCGGCGGCACGGGCGCGGTGTGGATTCGCGCGAAAGAGGAGGCGGGAACCGTTCGTCTCACGGCGACGCATCC
>DAIDUA010000169.1 GCA_027456965.1 Alphaproteobacteria bacterium
CCGCGTAAGCGTCACCTGGGTGGCCCGCGTCGAATACGCTGGCGCTATCGACCGGGCCATGGCAGCGAGTGTGAGTTCGGTAGCGTCCCTCACGCCCCCGTCTGGCGCCGCGCCCGCATCTCCGCCAGCAGATGCTTCACGCGCTTGTCGGCCTTGTTGTTGTTGATCGCCAGCACGGCGTGCAGCAGGCCGATGGCCCACAGGGCGAAGCCGATGCTGTGAAGGATGATCGTCAGCCAGAAGACGATGGACAGGATGTAGAGGATCAGATTCGCCAGCGCCTGAAACGGCTTTCCGATCAGCAGCAGCGCCAGCGGCGCGCAGAAGATGGCGATGAGATAGATCATGGGTCCGGCGGCCCGCGGGTTGCGGCGCGACTATAACGGTATGCGGGTCCCGTGGCGACGCGCCGGGAATGACAGCACATATTTCGCCGGCCGGAATGCGCGGACAACATCTACACCGCATCATCCACACCGCATCCTCGCGCGTCCTCCGAGCGGCGATGTTGACATCGCCAAGTTTTTGAGGCGGGGTGCGCGCCGGGGACACCGAAGGGGCGACGGCGATGCGCAGGATTTTGATCGGACTGGCCTTGACGCTCGTTGCGCTGCCGGCCCGGGCGCAGACCGAAGACCAGTACCGGACGCAGTGCCTGGGCGACGATCCCGATACCGTCATCAGCGGATGCACCGCCGTCATCGCCTCGGGCCAGGAGACGACGGCGAACCTCGCCGTCGCCTACACCAATCGCGGCAACGCCTATCTCGACAAGGGCAACGAGGTCCAGGCCATCGCCGACTACAGCGAAGCGATCAAGCTCAATCCCGCGGACCCCGACAGCTACCTGAACCGCAGCCGCGTCTACAGCTTCGAAGGCAAAAACAAGCTCGCCATCGCCGACGCCGACGCGGGGATCAAGATCGCCCCGACATTCGCCGGCTTCTACGGCATCCGGGGACGCAATTACTTCGCCGAAGGCCACACGGACCGCGCCATCGCGGACTACAGCGAAGCCATCAAGCTCGATCCCAAGGGCGCCCTCCAATACTACAACCGCGGCAACGCCTATGTCGCCAAGAAGCTCTACGATCTGGCCATCGCCGACTACGGCGCGGCGATCGCGCTCAAGCCCGATTACGACGACGCCTACAACGGACGCGCCTGGACCTATCACCTGAAGGGCGCGGACGCCGAAGGCCTGCCCGCCGCCGACAAGGCCGTCACCCTGGCGCCGAAGGATGCGAGCGACATCGAGACCCGGGCGGAAATCTACGAGAAGCTCGGCCAACGCGACAAGGCCGTCGCCGACTATCGCGCGGCGCTGGCGCTCGATCCGAAGGAAAAATCCGCACAACGCGGCCTGAAACGTCTTGGAATCTCGCCATAGGCCGGAGCGGCCGACGCCCGGGTCCCGCGCGCAGGCCGCCGTCCGGACCCGGTACCTGCGGATCACAAGCCACACGAATGAGAGCATGCATGACCCGGCCTCTGTCGCATATCAAAGCAGGACTGGCGGCGGTCCTGGGCCTGATGTTCGTGTCTCTGCCGGCATGGTCGGACGACGCGGCGCTGATCGCCGCCGCGAAATCCGGCGATACGGCGACGATCCGCACGCTTCTCGCGCAGGGCGCGGATCCCGATACGCACGACGAAACCGGGATCAGCGCGCTGGAATGGGCGGCGGCCAAGGGGCACCTGGCCACGGTCAAGGTTTTGCTGGACGACCACGCCGCCGTCGACGGCGCCTCCACCCCCGACAAATTCACGCCGCTGATGCGCGCGGCGAATTTCGGGCACAAGGAGGTTGCGGCCCTTCTGATCGCGCGCGGCGCCGACGTGAACGCGCGCACCGCGAGCGGCTACACGGCCCTCGACTACGCCGTCAACACGGACAAGCGCGACGTTATCGCTCTGCTCAAGACGCACGGCGCCAAGCGCGGCGCCGGCGCCGACGGACTGGCGCACCCGCAAACCCTCTGCAACGTCGGCAAGAACGTCGGCTTCTACGCGCAGAACTGGTCGTGGACGGCCTATGCCCAGTACCCGACGCAATACTATTGCCAAGGCATCCAGCACGACTCCCCCGGCGGCGACGGCAATATGCTGATGTTCACCTATCTGGTGGACGGAACCGCCGGGAAAGCGCAGCGCCTCCTGATCACGACGGACATTTACGCGGACTCGCTGCCGAAGGACGTCATCGACCGGAACGTCCGGCCGTTGCTGACAAACATTTATGCCGTCGCGGGCAAGGGGCCGATGCCGGGCGACCTGACGGACGCCATCGCGGCGCTTTCCGTTGTGCGGGAGGATACGGCGCTCGGCGCGGTGACCACCGCCTACCGGCCCGGCGATCATGCCGACATGCCGTATAACGGCGCGGAATATACCATTCAGATCATTCTGCATTAGCGGCCGCTCCGACCAAGCCGCGAATGCGCGTTGGCAGGACGGAGGACTTCGGCCGGAGCCCCGCCCTTCGGGGCGTCGCCTACCGGCCGTCGCCGGCGATCTCGGCGACAGTGTCGCAGCCGATCGCCACCAGGGCGAATTTGTCTTCGAGGCGAACCCAGTGGTAGCCGTCCGGCGGGCTGTGAAGGTGATGGCTCTGCCAATCGGAGACGATATAGCGGGCCGCGAGACGGTCGCTCGACAGCACGTCGCCCGGCGACCAGCGCGGATCGCGGCCGATCTGCGCATTGAATCCCTGTGAACCCGCCACGCCGCCTTTGTTCTGCTCCTGATCGATATAGCGCGGCTGATCGTCCGAGGCGTCGCGGCCGGCGACGCTCCGGTGCGCCGTGGCGAGCCCGGCCTCGTGACTCGCGTCGACATATTGCGCGACGACCGCCGTGCTGCCGAGCAAGCCAAGGCCAAACACGCCCCAAAGGAGATATTTCATCGGACGTCCCCGGTGCGCGCGCGTCCGGCGCACAGTTGCAGTCATCGATCCCGCGGCAGGCCGCAGACCCTGCCCTGCCACGCGGTACGGCGCAGAATACCGATCGGTCATGACGCGAAGACAGGATCGGAAATTACCTAGAGCACCGGAAAGACGGCCCTCGGGGAGGGTGAGAACCACCGCGCAAATCCAATCCCGAACGGCGCTAAATCAAAAACGGAGCCCATTTCATCACGGTATACAGCGCGACCCGGAAGAGGACCGGCCAGTTCTGCGACAACATAAAGACAACCATGAAAACCCTATCTCGCGAGCCGACGCGACGGTCGATGTGCCGGACGCCGTCGCGACGGCCCTCGGGAATGAAGAAACCGGACCAGCCGGTCTGTTTCCGTATCCGCCGACAGGCGGGCGCGAAGGCAAGCGAGCGGGCGCCCGACAGGCCGGGGCTGGGGGGCGAAAGAGGCCAGGCCGAGTGCCCGCTCGCTATCCGGATACGGCGCAACCGTATGCGGCTCCTTGCTCATAGCCGACCAGCGGCCGCCCGGGGCAGACTCGGAAATTACTCAGCAACGCCCGGCGCGCCCCGCATTGCGGCCCGCAAGGCAAGCGCTAGCCGGGCGGCCGCGCCGCCTCGGCCTTTTCCTCGTTGATCCTGAGCGCCACGAGCACGGCGATCATCGCCGCGAAGCTGGTCAGCGTGCCGGGCAGCCAGATGATCAGCCCGCCGTAATGCTGGTCGTTCAGCGCGGTCATGTCGAAGACCCGGCCGCAGATCTCGTACACCCGATAATAATCGACCGACGACAGCGACAGGATGGCGCCGAGCACCATCTGCGGCAGTTCGATGGCGATGATGAGCATGGCGCGCAGCAGGGTCGAGATCCGCGCCGGCGGGCACGGCCGCGGATCGAGGATCAGACTCCAGAAGAAGATGCCGTTGAGCGCCATCGTCCAGTTCATCACGTCGTACAGATTCCGGTCGAGCATCGTGGGCGTGTAGATGTCCGGATAGAGCCAGAAATAAAGCAGCCCTATAAACAGCACGGGCGCCACGGCGGGATGCTGCATGAAATCGACGGTGCGTTGCACCGGGCGGGCGTAGATCAGCGGGAGAAGGAACTCCGGCATGCCGGCGCGCAGCACCGGCCCCGAGGCTCCCAGGGCAATCAGGAACGCCCCCAGATGATGCACCACGAACTGCGCCCCGCGATGGACGAAGAACATGTGCTGCGCCAGATAATCGACATGGGTCTGCAGCACGGCGTAATCCGCGAGCACGCCGAGCACGAACGCCGCGTTGCGCCACAGCGCCGGACGATCCTGCTCCGGCAGCCGCGACAGCCCGCGGAAGAACCAGGCGAGCGCGAGCGTCGTCGCCAGGAATGCCGGCCAGGAAAATTCCCATGGCATCCAGAACGGCAGATCGGCGGGAAAGAACCGGCACAGGACATAGATTGCGCCGCCGACCGCCAGCAGCGCGCCATAGGCGAGCCAGGAATTTGCGGCGCGGCCGATCATCGGCGCTCTCGCCGCCGCGCACCGGCCGTCGCGCCTGTCACGGAAGAATGAGAGAAGAACGAGGCGTGCATTCGTCGCTTTGAACCGGCAAAGAAAAGCAGAGAAAATTCCCTCCGCAGCAGGCCAATATCGCCCGGGCGGCCTGCCGTGTCGACGGGCGGGCCATGACCGCGAAGACCTCGCGACAGCGCCGCTCAGTGCGCCGCCGGCGCCGGCGGCTCGAAGAAGGCGCCGGCCACGCCGGGGAATTCCAC
>DAIDUA010000170.1 GCA_027456965.1 Alphaproteobacteria bacterium
GGACAAAGAGCTGCGTGATCTGCTTGTCGTTCATAAAAGCCAGCGCCTCGGCGGCAAACTGGTCGGAGCGCGCCACCTTTGGACTGCGCGTCATTACCTCGCTGGCCTTGCTGGCGCGCAGATCGCGATCCCAGTTCCGCCGCAGATCGCCGTCGGTGATGATACCGACCAGCGCGCCCTTCTTGTCGGTCAGGCCGACGCAGCCGAAATGATGCTTCTCCATCGCCGTCAGGGCTTGGCGCAGGGAGTCGCCTTCCTCGGCCAAGGGCAGATCCTCGGCGCCGTGCATCAGGTCGGAGACGCGGATCAGCGCGCGTCCGAGCGAACCGCCGGGATGAAAATCGCGGTATTGGTCGGCGGAGAAACCGCGCCGCTCCATCAGCGCCACGGCCAGCGCATCGCCCAGCACCAGCATCAGCGTCGTCGAAGTTGTGGGAGCGAGCCCCATCGGGCACGCCTCGCGCACCTGCGGCAGCACCAGCGCCACGTCGGCCGCCTGCAGCAGCGTCGAGGCGGGATTGCTCGCCATGCCGATCACCGGAATGTGGAACCGCTTGGCATAGGTGATGAGATCGGACAGCTCCGCAGCCTCGCCGCGCCAGGACAGCATCAGCAGCGCATCCTGCCGCGTCACCGCGCCAAGGTCGCCGTGGCTCGCCTCCGCAGGATGGACGAACTGGGCCGGCGTGCCGGTCGAGGCCAGCGTGGCCGCGATCTTGCGCCCGACCAGACCGCTTTTGCCCATGCCGCTGACGATGACGCGCCCTTTCACCGCGAGTAGTGCATCGACCGCACGCGTGAACTGGCCATCGAGCGCCGCGCTGAGCGCCTTCATCGCCTCGCCGGCGTAATCGAGCACGCGCTGCGCGGCGGCGAGGTCGCCGGACGCCGACGTGGCGGAAACGGTCTTGACGTTCGCGGGACGCATTCCGAGACCTTGTTGCGATCCGCCGGTTTTTCCGGCTACTGACTAAGCTACTGGCATCACGAGGTAAACGCCGCGGGCCCCGGCCGCAAGCGAATTTCATGCCAAGTGTGGACAAAAGCGCGGCCCGGTTCAAGCCGGCAAATGCGGGTGCGGTAAACGGACCGTTCGCAACAATCCTTCGCCCATGTCGAAAAATAGGCTCCCGGCACGCGTTCTGCGTCACCGCGCCACCGCGCCAGCCAATATTGAAAGGTTTAATGTGCGAAGATGTCCACCTCGCCCCAGCCGGAGAGATCGAGATCCACCCGCGCGGGCAGGAAATCGAAGCAGGCCTTGGCCAGCTGGGTACGACCCTCGCGCGCCAGCATGGCGTCGAGCGTTTCCCTCAGGCGGTGCAGGTGGGCAACGTCGTTCGCCGCATAAGCAAGCTGACGCTCGGTCAACTCGGGCGCACCCCAGTCCGAGCTCTGCTGTTCCTTGGAGAGATCGACCGCGAGAAGTTCCTTCACCAGATCCTTCAGCCCGTGTTTGTCCGTATACGTACGAACAAGTTTGGAGGCGATCTTGGTGCAGTAGACCGGCCTAGTGTCGACGCCGAGGTGGCGCTTGAACATCGCCATGTCAAAGCGCGCGAAATGGAAGAGCTTCAGGACCTGCGGATCGCCGAGCATGCGCTTCAGGTTGGGTGCGGCATAGGCTTCGCGCTCGAATTGCACGGCGTGACAGACGCCATCGCCTGCGGAAAGCTGTACCAGGCACAGCCGGTCGCGGAAGGGATTGAGGCCAAGGGTTTCGCTGTCGATGGCGACGATGGGACCCAGTTGGAGGCCATCGGGCAGATCGTTCTTGTGGAGTTTGATCTTCAAGCGGTTCCATCCAAATCAGCGTGCCGAACGAAACTAAGCCAGTCCGCCCCCGCCCGCAACGCGGCCAAGCGCACCGCGCTCAGAGATACCGCACCAGCTGGAAAATCGCGCTGGTGTCGCTCGGCAGACTGCCCCACTCCGTGCGCCGACCGCCGAAGGTTCCGCCGACATAGCCGCCCACGGTCCAGACGTCCGACAGATAGTAGCCGGCGGAGGCCTGTATCATGCCGGAACCGTCGGCGAGGTTGACGAACGAGATACCGGAAAGTTCGAGGTCCTGCACGAAGGCATCCTGCCAATCGGCGCGCATGAATATCTGGTGCCGGCTCACCGGCTGCTGCATGTCCGAGGCGTAACCGCGCGCATACCAAAGCTCGGGCGCCAGGGCGGGATCGCCGCCGAGATCGAACCAGTTGCGCCAATCGGCCGACCCGAAACCCGCCTGATGATAATGATATTCGAGATTGAGCGTGACCTTTTCCACGCTCGTCCATGAGGCGCCGATCGCCAGATCGTTCTGGAACGCGCGGGCTGTCGCCGTCGGCGGCAGGACCGGTGCGGCGGCCGGCAACGTGCCGGTCGCTTTGCCAAACGCGATGGCTTGCGCGATCAGATCGGGCTCCACGCCGCCCGCCCATTCGGCATAGGCGATGACACTGTCGCCGACCGGTTGGGAAATATTGAAGCCGAATTTGGTGAGGCCGCTTTTGTGATAGACCAGCGCCTGCGGGCTGAGTTCACCGAGATCGAAATTGGCGGTGAGGAGAAAGCGGTCGGAAGTATTGGTCCGGTCGAAGCCCGGATCGATCCAGCTAGGCGCGGCGCCCGCGATCGGTCTGGGGGTGTGGAGCTTGGGCGCGTAGACGAAAGAGACAGAACCGCCGTCCCATATGGTCTGCGCGCGCAGCATCAGCGTGCCGAGCCGGTCTCCGCGCAGCGTGGACGGATCGGCCGAGGCTTGCGCCACAGCAGAGCGCGCCTTGAAAAAGTCGGTCGGGTTGAAGCCGAGCGCGATGCCGTTCTTGAGATTGATGCGACCGAATTCCAGATAGGTTCGGGCCAGCGGTTCCCAGGTGAAATAGGCCTCGCGCAGATCGTTGCGCACCGCCTCCGACGGAAAGCCGATGCCGCCGGCCTCCGTGACATCGAAGCGGTCGCTGAAGCTGAAGGAGAGATTTTCGCCGAGCGACCATTGATCGAAGGCATCGAAGCTCAGGCGGTCGGCCCAATTGGATGACGGCGGCGACGGCGACGGAACCGCCAGCGTGCCGCGCGACGACGAGAGAACAAAGTCATCTTCCAGGAAATATTTGCCGTGCGCATTCGCATCGGGCGGCGGTCCAGCCGGCTCGTCCTGCACGGCCAGGGGGATGCGGTCGAGATCGCCGTTTTCCTGCGCCATAGCCGGCATCGCCGAACATAGCACCAGACAAAGGGCCGCCCCGACCCGCATCAATTGACCTTGACGCGCGGCAGGTATTCCCGCTGGAACCAGGCGTCGGGAATATCCTGCGCCTTCATGTCGGCGTTCGTCATCGTGGTCACCAAATTCTGGTCGACCGCGTCGATGATGATGGTTTCGCTGGGCCGCATGCCACCGAGCTGTTCGACATATTTGTGATAGTAGGCGATCTTCAGCAGCCGCCCGCTGTCGGAATAGAATTTGCCTTTCACCGGCCGGAAGGTGCCCTTCTCGACCCAGTATTCGATGCGGCTGTAGACCGCTTCATCCGATGCCGCTGTCAGATCCAGATGCCAGCAGTCCCGGCTCTTGCGGTCGGCATCTTCCAGAGTTTCCTCTCCGACGAGCTTCGCCGTGTAGTCCTTGGCAAGATTGGCCGTGACCACGTCGCCGTCGGATGCCTGCCCCATCAGGCGCTGCTGCGGTGAAATGCGGACGCTGACCTTCGACGACGGATCGTAGAACCACATATTGCTGCCGTTCATCAGCACCATCTTGCCGCTGTCGCGCGGCGGATCGACATAGCGCACCAGATTTCTGAACTGGCCGGTCTGCTTATCCTCCTTGGCGAAGACCACCAGCACCGCGCGGTCGGTTGGTTTTCCGTCGGTGTATTCTACCAGTGTGTTGGTCAGACGGAACGGCTGCCCCGGGTTGCGCGTTTTGTCGGCGGCGGCGACGATGTTCTGCGCGCTGGGCGGCGCGCTTTGGGCATGGCCGCCGGCGATCAGAAACGACGCAACCGCAATGCCGATCAGAAGATTTCTCATCATACGTCCTCAGACATGGCGCAGCGCATCGACGACAAGCATGCGCGCGGCGCGGTTGGCGGGCACGATGGCGGCGATCATCGCCATCAGCATGAGCCCAAACCAGACGGAACCCAGCAGACCCCATCCGCC
Organism: Alphaproteobacteria bacterium; assembly: GCA_027456965.1. Taxonomy (GTDB): domain Bacteria; phylum Pseudomonadota; class Alphaproteobacteria; order Micropepsales; family Micropepsaceae; genus Rhizomicrobium. The sequence continues at coordinate 4,159 of DAIDUA010000170.1, forward strand.
CTGGGTGAGCAGCACAAGGGGAACCGGATGCGCCTGGCCGGGCGGCAGATAGGTGATGCCAAGGCGGTTGAACCAGTTGGCGATCAGCGATCCCAGGATCAGTCCGGCAGTGGCGCCGATGACGCCGAGCATCCAGCCCTCGATCAGGAACTGGCGGCGGATGCCGCTGCGCCGCACGCCCATGGCGCGCGCGGTGCCGATCTCGTTCGTCCGCTCCATGACGCTCATGCTCATCGTGTTCACGACGGTGAACAGCACAATCACACCCATGATGACGGCGATGAAGGTGAAAATCGCGCTCAGGAAGCCGATGATCTGATTGTATTGCGGCTGCAGCTCGGTGAAGTCGTGCACTTCCAGGTCGAGATGGTGCTCGGCGAACAACCTGTTCAGCCGGGCGCGGGCCCCGGCCATGTCTTCGCTGCGATGGAGCTGAATCGCGATGCTGACGGCCTTACGTTCGCCACGCCCGTACAGGAGCTGCTGCGCAAGCCTGATGTTCATGCCGACATAATTGTCGTCCAGTTCCTTGAAGCCCTGATTTTCGGCTTTGTTGACAAAGAAGCTGACGACGTTGGGGGCGCCTTCCGCCGTCGCCGCCAGAAGATCGATGCGTGGTGCGGAGTTCTTGGCTGCCGGTTGTCCGGCGGGTCGGTCACGTGCCGACAATTCCGCCAGATTGACATCTGGCGCGGGTGCATCTGTGACGGGCGCCTGCACGACTTTCGACGGCGACGGACAATCGGCAATCTTCAGCGGCTTGCACAGGCCAAGAACACGCGCCAGCCCGACGCCGACGACGCCGTGGTTTTCGTCATTGTCGCTCACGCCGAGGTCCCGGTAGTGGTAATCGCGCATGATGCCGTATTCGTTCCAGCGCCGCATCTTCTCGCGGTCCGACGGCACGAAGCCGACGCCGAAGAAGGTTTTGGACGCGTCGAGAGCGAAATTTCCGGCGATGCCGAACAGCGACACGGTGGGCGTTACGACGGCGAGTTCCGGCTTGAGTTCCGGGTCGTTCTTGATCAGATGGATGACGGACTCGTATCTGTCGATGCTGTAGGCGGCGGGATTTCCCGAGCCGAAATCGAAATAGCCTTTGCGGAACACGGTGAGATGGCCGCTGCTCTCCACCGCACCGGTTTCCATGCCGACCATCACGAAGCCCAGATATTCGCCGAACAAGATCATGGCGACGGCGCCGACGGCGATCGCCGAGGCCGTCATCAGGGAGCGACGACCGTTGCGCAGGATGTTGCGGAAGGCGATCTTGAACAGCATCATTGGCCTTCTCCCGTGCGCTGTTCGACCAACTGGCCATCACGGATGACGAAGGTGTCCTCGGCGCGCGAGATCAGCTGCGGATCGTGGGACGAGAAGATGAAGCTCACCTTCTGCTCGCGCTGAACCTTGTGCATCAGTTCGATGATCTGCTCGCCGGTATGGCTGTCGAGATTGGCGGTCGGCTCGTCGGCCAGCACGATCTCCGGATGCTTGACGAGTGCCCGAGCGATGGCGACGCGCTGCTTCTGGCCGCCGCTCAACTGGTTCGGTCGATGGCGGCGCTGGTCCGCGAGGCCGACGGACTCCAGCATCGCCAAGGTGCGTGCCTGGCGTTCCTTCGCCGACATGCCGATCAGCAGCAGCGGGTACTCGATGTTCTCGTAGGCCGACAGCACCGGATAGAGATTGAAGTTCTGGAAGACGAAGGCGATGTTGCGCGCCCGAAAATCGGTGATCCTGTTGTCGGAGAGCGCGGCGACGTCCTCGCCGCACACCTTGATGCGCCCGCCAGTGGGCGCGTCAATGCAGCCGATCAGATTGAGCAACGTCGTCTTGCCGCTGCCCGAAGGCCCGACGATCATGGTGAAGCGCTGGCGCCGAATATCGAAGCTGATGTCGTTGACCGCGGTGACCTTCAGCCCGTCTCCGTCATAGGCCTTGACGACATTGCGCAGGCTGACGATCGGTTCGCCGGATATCTGGTTTGCGCTCATCCTGAACCTCTCCCTACTCCATTGCAGACCGGCAGGCGGTCACTCAACAATTTGAAAATACTTGTAATTTCCTTCACACGTCCCGGGTCAACAGTGGATGCGAATTAAATATACAATGTAAATTAAGCTACACAAAACGTCTGCGCCCGAAATTAACAAATTTCCGTGGCGTAATCTTCTAATCTCCATTCAATCCATTGCATTATGCAGATTACTCTATATTACAGAGTTATCTATGTCAAACGATTTCGACCACCGCAAATCCGCGCTTGACGTGCCGAGCGGCCCTTCGTATTTATCCGATTGGTTATTTAACTTATTGGTGTGATACAGCATGCCGACCGACCGCCTTAGTGCGACATTCTCCGCCCTCGCCGATCCGACGCGCCGCGCCATCCTGGCGCGTCTCGCACTGGGCGAAACCACGGTGAACGAACTCGCGGAGCCTTTCGACATCAGCCTACCCGCCGTCTCCAAGCACCTAAAGGTATTGGAACGCGCCGGACTGATCGTACGCGGACGCGAAGCGCAGTACCGCCCCTGCCGCATCGAGCCGGAAGCGCTCAAAAGCGTGGACGACTGGCTTGAGGAGTACCGCCGCCTCTGGGAACAACGCCTCGACCGCCTGGAAGACTATCTGCACCAGCTACAAGGCCAGGAGAAGAAATGTGGACGAAAGAAGCAGCATTGATCTCGACAGCGATCCGCGGGAGATCGTCGGCATACGCGTGATCGATGCGCCGCGCGATCTTGTCTGGCAAGCCTGGACCGATCCCAAACATCTGGCGCAATGGTGGGGGCCGAGCGGTTTCACGACCACGACCCATTCCTTCGACATGCGACCCGGCGGCGTCTGGCGCTTCGTGATGCATGGCCCAGACGGCCGCGACTATCAGAACCGCATCACGTTCGTCGAGGTCGAGGAGCCCAACCAGATCATCTACCGCCATGGCGGTGGCGAAGACGTCGAACCGGTGCAATTCGAGACGACAGTAACCTTCGAAGACTTCGGCGGCAAAACAAAGCTCATCTGGAGGAGCAGATTCCCGACGACCGAACAGCGCGCAGAGATCATCAAAACCTACGGCGCAGACAAAGGCTTGGTGCAGACCATGTTGCGGCTGGAGGAATTCGTAGGCGAAGTCCTGCAGGAATTTAAAATCAGCCGCACCTTCCGCGTGCCACGCGCGGTATTATGGAAGGCTTGGAGCGAAGCCGAACACTTGGCCCATTGGTGGGGGCCAAAGGGCTTCACCTGGCTTGCCGGCAAGCTCGATCTGCGGCCTGGCGGCGTCTTCCAGTATGGGATGCGCGGGCCCGACGGATCCGAGATGTGGGGCAAGTTCGTCTATCGTGAAATTACGGCCCCCAAACGTCTGGTGTTCGTCAACTCCTTCTCCGACAAAGATGGAAACACCGTCCGCGCGCCTTTTGCATCGGACTGGCCGCTGGAGGTGTTGAACATAATGACCCTAGAAGAGCACGGCGGCGAGACGGTACTCACGCTGCGTGGTCTGCCTATCAATGCGACAGAAGGGGAGCGCCGGCGTTTTAGCGCCATGAAACCGTCGATGAAGCAAGGCTTCGGCGGAACCTTCGATCAACTCGCAGACTATCTTGCGAGGATGCAATGACCACCTACAAGAATGCCATCAGATCGGCACGCAACGCATCGGCGGAGCGCGGCAGCAATCTTTCGATCTCGGCATGCGCCTTCTTCCACAGCGGCGTGGCGGCTATCAAGAGCGCATGCCCGGAGGGCGTAAGCAACAAGCGGCGACCGCGCTTGTCTTCCTTGTCGACGGCGATCTTCACCAGACCGCGGCGTTCGAGCGGCTTGAGCGCCGCAGTGAGCGTAGTGCGATCCATCGCCAGTAGTTGTGCGACACTGCCCATGCCCGGCGGTTCGGGACGGTTGAGCGACATTAAAAGCGAGAATTGGCCGTTGGTCAGTTCCAGCGGCCGCAATATCTCGTCGAAGCGCCTCGCCAGCGCCCTCGCCGCCCGCTGCACATGGAGGCACAGGCAGGTATCGCGAACGTAAAGCGTGGTTTCGAATGGAAGCGATTTGCGGGTTGACATGGGAATATATAAGTTGATATCAACTTATTTATCAAGACATCATTGCTGCGACAAATCGGCCGATGGCGGCAATATCGCCAGGGTCCGGACGTCGAACCGCCGGAGGACATGATGGAGTCGCACAGGGTCGTGCCTTGCGAGGAATGGCCGGGCGGCGGTGCAGCGCCACCTGACAATCCGATGCAACCACAGGAGGATACAATGCAAACTCACTCCCACCTCAGTTTCAACGGTCAATGCGAAGAAGCGTTCCGGTATTACGAAAAGCACCTGGGCGGAAAGATTACCAGGTTGGCCCTGTACGAAGGCACGCCGGCCGAGCAGCACGTGCCGCCAGAATTGCGCAAGAAGGTGATGCATGCCGAAATAAAGATCGGCGATACCACGATGATGGCGGCGGATGCGCCTCCGGGTCGCTATCAGACATCACATGGCATTGCGGTGACGCTTGCCGTCGACACGCCTGCCGATGCGGAACGCATGTTCAATGCGTTGGCAGATGGCGGAACCGTTCAGATGCCGATGGAAAAGACTTTCTTTGCCGTAAAGTTCGGCATGCTGAGAGACCGCTTCGGCATTCCATGGATGGTCATCTGCGAAAGGGAGGCGTGAGCACGTGCCGAGCAGATCGCAGATCACCGAACCGCATCTCGTGACGCGCGATACCCTGTCCTATCTGGGCATCGCGACGGCGGCAATAATGCAGACGCTCGGCAGCCGGGCGGACACGCTCTTCCCCGAGTTGTTCGCCTGGTTGGCGGCGCAGAACATAAGGCCGGCCGGGGCACCGTTCATCAAACACAACGTCATCGACATGAATGGCGGCCTGGAAACCGAGATCACCTGCACGGTTATCGGCTAGGAACAGTAGAATGGCGCGGTCGATATCGGATTTTCTGATCGGCGCATTGATTGCAGAGGCGGTGTGCTTGCCGTCCGACAGTTGGCCGACGGCGCCGCGTGCTACGACGCCCGGCAGGACCGAGGCGCCGGCGGGCATCTACACGCTCGACAAGGCACATGCCAGCCTGCTCGTCCGCGTCAGCCATCTCGACTTTTCGCAGTTTACCGGACGGATGTCGCATTTCGACGTGACGCTGCAGTTTGGTCCGCGCCATCCCGACCGTTCGCGGGTGGCCGACGAGAAGGAGTAGGACACATGCAGAAGGTTACCCCGTTTCTATGGTTCGACAGGGAGGCCGAGGAAGCCGCGAATTTCTACGTCTCCATCTTCAAAAATTCCAAGATCGTGAACATCAGCCGATATCCGGAGGGCTCGCCCAATCCTGCCGGCACGGTGATGACGGTGGAATTTCAGCTTGATGGTCGTGATTTCATCGCGCTGAACGGTGGCCCGCACTTCAAGTTCACAGAGGCCATTTCGCTCTCCGTCAGTTGCGAGACGCAAGCCGAAGTCGACGAATTGTGGTCGAAGCTCACGGCGGGTGGCGAGGAAGGTCCGTGCGCCTGGCTCAAGGACAAATACGGCCTGTCGTGGCAGATCGTGCCCACGGCCCTGCCCCGATTGCTGAAGGACAAGGACCGCGCCAAGGCGTCGTGCGCCATGCAGGCGATGATGAAGATGAAGAAGATCGACATCGGAAAACTGCAAGAAGCCTACGATCGTGGCTGACATCGGGATATCGCGCTACGATCTCGATATCACGCGGGTGCTTGATGCACCGCGTGCGCTCGTATTCCAGGCTTGGACCGATCCGAAGATGCTGGCGCAGTGGTGGGGGCCGCAGAGCTTCATCAATCCGCGCCGTGAGGCTGACGCAAAGCCGGGCGGCGCGATCCGCATCAACATGCGCGGGCCCGACGGCACTGTCTATCCAATGGACGGCACGTTCGAAGAAGTCGTTCCGCCGCCGCGCCGCTCTGGTGGCCAAAGACTAAAGCTCGCCGCGCAGCATCTTCACGATGCCGGAGAAGTCGAGCCCGGCATGTCCCTTCGCCGCGAACAGCGAATAAAGCTGCTGTGCCTCGGCGCCGAGCGGCGTGGTGGCGCCTGCCGACTGCGCCGCCGCCTGCGCGAGCTTCAGGTCCTTCAGCATCAATGCGGTGGCGAATCCGCCCGTGTAACCGCGGTTGGCCGGCGAAGTCGGCACCGGTCCCGGCACCGGGCAATAGGTGGTGAGAGACCAGCATTGGCCGGATGAGGTCGACATGATGTCGAACAGCTTCTGCGCCTCCAGGCCGAGCTTCTCGCCCAAGGCAAAAGCTTCGCAGGTGCCGATCATCGAGATCGCCAGCAGCATGTTGTTGCAGACCTTGGCGGCCTGCCCTGCCCCGGCCGCACCCGCCAGCACAATCTTCTTGCCCATGGTTTCCAGAATCGGCTTGGCACGCGCGAACCCATCCTCGCTGCCGCCACACATGAAGGTCAGCGTGCCCGCTTCCGCGCCGCCGACGCCGCCGGAGACCGGAGCGTCAAGGAAGGCGAAGCCTGCCTTTTCCGCCGCTGCCGCGACGGTACGAGTAGAGTCTATGTCGATGGTGGAGCTATAGATCAGCAGCGCGCCTTTCTTGGCGACGGAGAGGATGCCGCCCTGGTCGAGATAGACACCGCGAACATGCTGACTCGCCGGGAGCATGGTGATCACGCAATCGGTACCAGCCGCGGCGTCCGCCGCCGACGACGCGGCTTTCGCGCCAGATTCAACGGCTGCCTTCAACGCCTGCGCGCTGAGATCGAACGCGCGGACGTCATGTCCGGCTTTGAGGAGATTGCGCGCCTTCGGACCGCCCATATTGCCGACGCCGATAAATCCGATGCTGACCATGGTGTCCTCCTCGCCCGTTCCAGCGGGCTTTATTTCATCGTCTGAATGACGAAGTCCGGATTCTCACGCACGCCGCCTTTGGGCCAGCGCGCAGTGACCGTCTTGATCTTGGTGTAGAAGCGGACGCCTTCCGGCCCGTGCTGGTTGACGTCGCCGAAGGCCGAACGCTTCCATCCGCCGAAGGAGTGATAGGCCAGCGGCACCGGGATCGGCACGTTGATACCGACCATCCCAACCTGGACGCGCGCCGCGAATTCGCGCGCGGCATCGCCGTCGCGTGTGAAGATGGCGACGCCGTTGCCATACTGGTGCTTGGACGGCAGCGTGATCGCTTCCTCGAAATCGTGGGCGCGGACGATCTGCAGCACCGGGCCGAAGATTTCTTCCTTGCAGGTCGTCATCTCAGGTGTCACGCGATCGAACAGCGAGCCGCCGAGATAGAAGCCGTTCTCGTAGCCCTGCATCTTGAAGCCGCGGCCATCGACCACGAGGTCGGCGCCTTCCTGCACACCGAGATCGATGTAGTCCATCACCTTGCGACGATGCGCGGCGGTAACCAGCGGACCGTAGGCGGCGTCCGGATCGTTCGGCAGACCGATCTTCAGCGCTTCCACGCGCGGCTTCAGACGGGCAATCAGCGCATCCGCGATCTTGTCGGTCACCGGCACGGCGACCGGAATCGCCATGCAACGCTCGCCGCCGGAGCCGTAGCCCGCGCCCATCAGCTCGTTCACCACCTGATCGAGATCGGCGTCCGGCATGACGATCGCGTGGTTCTTGGCGCCGCCCATCGCCTGCACGCGTTTCCCGTGCGCCGTGCCGCGCGTATAGACATATTCCGCGATGGCCGAGGAGCCGACGAAACTGACGGCTTTGATGTCCGTATCGTCGAGGATGGCGTCCACCGCTTCCTTGTCGCCGTTGACGACCTGCAGAACGCCCGGTGGGCCGCCCGCTTCGAGGAATAGCTCGGACAGGCGCAGCGGCACGGACGGGTCCTTCTCGCTCGGCTTGTTGATGAAGCAATTGCCGCAGGCGATGGCCACGCCGAACATCCACATCGGAATCATGGCCGGGAAATTGAACGGCGTGATGCCGGCGACGACGCCAAGCGGCTGGCGCATGGAATAGATGTCGATTCCTGGGCCAGCACCTTCGGTGTACTCGCCCTTTTGCAGATGTGGGATACCGCAGGCGAATTCGATCACCTCGATGCCGCGCAACACGTCGCCGCGAGAGTCCGCCAGCACCTTGCCGTGCTCGGCGGACAGCAACGCCGCCAACTCATCCATATGCGCTTCGACGAGCGACTTGAAATTGAACATCACGCGGGCGCGGCGCTGCGGATTGACGGCCGCCCATTTGGGAAAGGCTTCAAGCGCGTTCTCGACCGCTCGCCGAATTTCGGCGCGCGAAGCAAACGGCACCTTGGCCTGGACTTCGCCGGTGGCGGGATTGAACACGTCGCCGAAGCGGCCGGACGTGCCCTTCACCGGCGCGCCATTGAGGAAATGGTGCAGCTCTTTCATGGACATGCTCCCGGAGCGGTTCTTGTTTTGGCGACTCCAGCATGCCGGACTACGCCTGTGCTCTGCAAATCATACATGATGATCAGGTTGCCCCATCGGCAAGATGGGTGCGATATAGGGCGCTCAGCGCGAAGAACCTTCGATCTCTTCGCGTAGCAGTTCCAGTTCCAGCCAACGGTCTTCGTGGGCGGCGCGCTCGCGTTCAGCGGCAACAAGTCTGGCAGAGAGATCGCGCGCCTTGTTTGGATCATGCGTGTAGAGCGCCCCGTCCGACAGATCGTTGTGCAGGTCCGCGATGGTCTTTTCCAATGCCGCGATCTTCGCGGGCAGAGTCTCCAATGCGTGTTTGTCGGAGAAGGTCAATTTGCGGCGCGGCGCATCAGCCTTCCGGCGTTCTTTCGCTGCCTTTCCGTCTTCTTTGACACCCGCCTTTGGCGCCGCATCCTCGCCGCGCTGCACTGCCATATCGCTGTAGCCACCGGCGTATTCGGTGAAGCTGCCGTCGCCTTCCGCCATCAGGATTGCCGTCACTGTGCGGTCGAGGAAATCGCGGTCATGGCTAACCAGCAGTACCGTGCCGGGATAATCGTCGATCATCTCCTCCAGCAGATCGAGCGTCTCCAGGTCGAGATCGTTGGTCGGCTCGTCCAGCACCAGGAGGTTGGCGGGCTTGGCCAGCGCCTTGGCCAGAAGCAGGCGCGCGCGTTCGCCTCCGGACAGCACGCTGACGGGCGTCTTCGCCTGCTCGGGCATGAAGAGGAAGTCCTTCATGTAGCTGACGACGTGGCGGGACTGGCCGCCGACCTCGACCTTGTCGCCGACGCCGCCGGTCAGGACCGAGGCGAGTGTCGTTTCGGTGTCGAGCAGCGCCCGCGACTGATCGAGGGTGTCAAGCGACAAGTTCGTGCCGAGGATCACCTCGCCCTCGTCCGGCGTCAGGCGTCCGGTCAGAAGATTGATCAGCGTGGTCTTGCCCGCGCCGTTCGGCCCGACGATGCCGATGCGGTCGCCACGCAGGATGCGGATGGAGAAATCCGTCACCACCGGCTTGTCGCCATAGGTCTTGCCGATGTTCTTCGCCTCGATGACGCGCGTGCCGGCGCCGCCCGCTTCGGTGACCGTCATCTTCACCTGCCCCACCTGCTGGCGCGCCTCGCGCCGGGCGCGGCGTAAATCGGCCAGCTCCGCCATGCGCCGGACATTGCGCTTGCGCCGGGCGGTGACGCCGTAGCGCACCCAGTGCTCTTCGGCGGCGATCTTGCGGTCCTGCTTGTGGCGCTCGCGTTCCTCTTCCTCCAGCAACTGAGCGCGCCAAGCCTCATATCCCGAAAAGCCCTGGTCGAGACGGAAGGTGCGGCCACGATCGAGCCAGACGGTGGCGCGCGATAGGTTCTGCAGGAAGCGGCGGTCGTGGCTGATCAGCACCAGCGCGCCTTTCATCTGCAGCAGCTCCTGCTCCAGCCAGAGGATGGCGGGCAGATCGAGATGGTTGGTCGGTTCGTCGAGCAGCAGGATGTCGGGCTTCGGCGCGAGCGCGCGGGCCAGCGCCGCGCGGCGCGCCTGACCGCCCGACAGATGCGCCACCGGCTCGGCGCCGGTCAACCCCAACTGACCGAGCAGATAATAGGCGCTCGCCGCATCGTCGCCGGGCGCCAACCCCGCCTCGACATAGGCGTGCGTGTCGGCATAGCCCGAAAGGTCCGGTTCCTGCGGCAGATAGCGGATGGTCGCGCCCGGCTGGGCGAAGCGGCGACCGCTATCGGCCTCGGCCAGGCCGGCGGCGATCTTCAGCAGCGTCGACTTGCCCGAGCCGTTGCGCCCGACGATGCAGAGGCGCTCGCCCGCCTCCACGAACAGCTCCGCGCCGTCCAGCAAGGGCGTGGTGCCGATGGTGAGGCGGATGTCCTGAAGGGTGAGAAGCGGCGCAGCCATGGCGATCCCTGTTTCCTGGCGGCGTCAATACATGCTTCTGCCACCCGCAGGCGATACATTTCATGTAGACCACGGACAGATGGCTAATATCGCCATACGATTCGGACGAGGACGCGACGATGGTTCCAGTGAACGGCTTCAAGCAGGCGCTGCGTGACGGCAAACCGCAGATCGGATTGTGGCAGGCGCTTGCCAGTCCCTACACCGCCGAGATCTGTGCCGGAGCGGGCTTCGACTGGCTGCTGCTCGACGGCGAGCACGGACCGAGCGACGTTCCGATGCTGCTGTCGCAGCTGCAGGCTGTGGCGCCCTATCCGAGCCATCCCGTCGGCCGGCCGCCGATCGGGCAGACCTGGATCATCAAGCAATATCTGGATATCGGCTTCACCACCCTTCTCATTCCGCTGATCGACACCGCCGAACAGGCCGCCGAGATGGTCAAGGCCGTGCGCTATCCGCCGGGCGGCACACGCGGCATCGGCGCCGCGCTGGTGCGCGCCGCGCGCTGGAACCGCATGCCCGGCTATCTGGACGACGCCGACCGTCAGATTTGCCTGTTGTTGCAGGTCGAAACGGCCGAAGGGCTGCGCAATCTCGATGCCATCGCCGCCACCGACGGCGTGGACGGCGTCTTCATCGGGCCGTCCGATCTGTCGGGCTCGATGGGCCATCGCGGCAATCCCGGCCATCCGGAGGTCAAAGCGGCGATCGAAGATGCCATCGGCCGCATCCGGAAAGCAGGCAAGGCACCGGGCATTCTGGCCGTCGACGAGACAATGGCGAAACATTACCTGTCGCTGGGCTGCCTGTTCGTCGCCGTCGGCACCGATGTCGGGCTGCTGGTGCGAGGCAGCGACGCGCTGCTGCGCAAGTTCAAGGAGGCGCCAGCGACGGAATAATCTGCGCACATCATGCCCCTATATAGATAAGAAAAAGCAGGCGCCGCGTCGGCACCTGTTTATCCATCAAGATGTGTGGTGCGCGCGGAAAACCCGCTTTTTCGCTGGAAACTACGGCAAGCCCTAGGAATCCGCACGTCAGGCGGCAAACCAATGAGCACCTTTGCTTCCC
>DAIDUA010000171.1 GCA_027456965.1 Alphaproteobacteria bacterium
GCCTTATCCTTTCCACCGCGATGAGCGGACGACCGCAGCCGCTCACCGACCGCCGTCTGCTGAAGGTCTTCACCGGATATCCGCTGCAGATGCTGAAAGTGATCGCACTGATCCACTATCAGGCGGCGGTTCTTTACCTGAAGGGCGTCAGGAACTACCGCAAGCCCGACCCGCCGCTGGCGCCGATCACGCGCTAGCCCGCTGCTGCCGCGTGCTGCGGCATCGCCACGGCCGGACCCTCGCTCCATACGTCGGTGAGCGGCATGCCGTTCTTCTCGATCATCATTTGCGCGTGGGCATAGCCTTCGGCCACCGCGCGGTCGAACAGCTTCCAGTCGTGCAGTCCCAGATCCGGCAAGGGCGGCTCGAAGATGTAGTCCGCATGTTCGCGCACGACGCGGCGCTGTGCCTCCGAACCCACCGTGCCCGAGCGCATCAGGATGGTGACGATCGACGGCGTGCCGCGCATGCGCTGCCACAGCAGCGACCACACCGGCCGTTCGCCATAGCGGTTGTCGCGCACCGTCAGATCGACCTCGCCGGTGACGTCCGAGGCGATGATCGGCCCGACATTGCGCGCACGCATCACGTCCACCGGCAGATTGTTCATCACCCCGCCGTCGACCAGCAGATGCCCGTGATGGGCCACGGGCGGCAGGATGCCCGGCAGCGCCACGCTGGCGCGCAGCGCACGCCACAGCAACCCGCCGCGGTGTTCGTGGACGCGGCCGCTGGTCAGATCCGACGAGATGCAGAAGAACGGTTTGGCCAGTTCCTCGATCTTCATGTCGCCGAAATGCTCGCGCAGCGGCGTCGACACCTTCTTGCCGCGGACCAGAGCGATCAGCGGCAAGGTGAAATCCGAAAGCGGATTGCTGGTAACGAACGCCGCGCGCATGCGGTCGCTCAATTCCTTGGTATCCCACTCCGCCGCGAGGCCCGCCGCGATGATCGCGCCCATGCTCACGCCGCCCAGATAATCGAAGGGCACCTGCGCCTCCTTCAGCGCCTTGATGACGCCGATATGGGCGAAACCGCGCGCGCCGCCGCCGCACAGAACCAGCCCGACCGCGCGTCCGGAAATGAAGCGGGCAAGCCGGCGTACGTCGTCGTCGCGGCCGAGACGGATGTGGTGATGCGATTCGAACTGGCCGGTCTTCAGCGCGAAGCGTTCCGGCACTTCGCCGTTTTTGCCGTGCGGGTGCAGCAGCAGCAGCTCCGGCAGGCCCAGCGCGCGCTCCTTGGGCGCGACAAAGGGCTTTGCCGACAACGACCGGTCGGCCCGCGCCAGCAGAAAGACACGATCGGCCTGTCTCAGGCACAGATGTGTCCAGGCCGTGTCGGGCGCATCGCCGCGATAGATGACGACGTCATGCGCCGCTTCGAAGGTGTTGAACCACTCCGCCGACTGCTCGCAGGCGCTGGCGTCGAGCACGGCCGCCTTTGATCCCATATCGACCAACGCACTGGCCAGACGGTGTGCGATGGGCTCGTGGTTGAGGCCTTCCTGCAGCGGCACGACGGCGAAGGTCTTGGGACGCGAGCCGTCCTTGGCGCTCTTCGTGGTGTCGTGCAGCCGGCGCACCAGCATCCGCATCATGTTCAGCATCACGCGCGGATGGCGGGCGATCAGCGCTTCGAAGCTGTCGGGGCTGATGCGCAGAAGCTCGCTGTCGCGCAGCGCCACGAGCTGCGCGGAATGCTCTTCGCCGGAGATCATCGACATTTCGCCGACGGTCTCGCCGGCATGAACCTGCGCCACCAGCCGCCGTCCGCCGTGCTCGTCGTCGACGAAGACGCCGAGGGATCCGGTCACCACCAGGAACAGCGCCGAATGGTTTTCGCCGTCGCGCCTGAGCAGCATGCCGCCCGGAAGCCCGAACCAGTTGGCTTCCGACAGCAGGCGCTTCAGCGCCCCGTCGCCGACATCTTCGAGCAGCCGGAACGCGCACAGATGCTCGCGCAGGGACTCCGGATAGACGGTTTCCTGTCCGTTCAGGAAGGAGGATAGAAAGGCCATGTTCATCGCCGGTCTTTCTATCCTTTTAACCTACCACTGGGTCCAACCGCCATCGACGGCGACGCTCGCCCCCGTGACATAGCTGGACGCACGGCTCGCCAGGAAGAGCAGCGGACCGGCGATTTCGCCCGCCAGGCCCAGCCGCCCGAGCATGGTGCGTCCGGCAAGACGTTCCGCAAAGGCAGGATCGTCGGTGGAAACCTGCGGCCTCGGGAACGGCCCCGGCATCAGCGCGTTGACGCGGATTTGCTCGGGTCCGAACTCCGCCGCGAGATGGCGGGTCAGTTGGACCAGCGCCGCCTTGGCCGGGCCGTAATGGAAGGGGCTTGCCTGTTCGGGCTTGGCGTAGATGCGTTTGTCCGGCGAAACATGGGCGTACATCGAGGCGATGTTGACGATACTTGCGTCGCCGGTGGTCCGCACCGCTTTTCGCAGGGCCGGCAGCGCCGCGCGTGACGCTTCGAAGGCGGCCGTCACCGCACTCGCATAGGTCTGGGCGAAGTCGGCGGGTTCGAGCGCCGCGAACGCTTTGGGCGTCATCGAGATCGCGTTGTTGACCAGCACGTCCAGCCTGTCGCGCGCCGCGAAGAAGGCGCGTACGCGGTCAACATCGGCCATGTCGAACGCCGCGCGCTCGGCGGAAAAACCCTCACGCTTCAGCTCGCTCTCGAAATCCTTGAGCCTGGAGTCATCGCGCCCGTTGACGATCACATGCGCGCCCGCTTCGCACAGGGCGCGCGTCATCGGACGTCCCAGATGTCCCGCAGCGCCCGATACGAACGCCGTGCAACCGTCGAGGCGGAACAGCTCCATGGTCATGATTTTGGCCATTGTGCCGGATTGAGCAGGCGTTCCGGCAGGCGCGGAACGCGCTTTTCGACCTCTATGCATTCGGCCTCGCCGAGAGGACGTTTCAGCGCCAGCCGCAGATTGGCGTCGAGTTGTTCCTCGTTTTCCAGTCCGATCACGACGCCGTCGATGAAACTTTGACCGCGCGCATAGGCGAGGCAGAGGTCTGCTGCGCTTTCGCGTCCGAATTCCTCCGCCAGTCCGGCGACGAGCTTGAGCACCGCCGCTGCGTCGACGTTCTCGATGCGCGGCCAGATCGCGGGATCGTTCGCCGCCAACAGCCCTTGCAGGAAGACGCTGCGCGCATGCACCGTCACACCCCAGCGCCTTTGGATGGCTTCTACGACGCCGGCCTTGCGCCAGCGCCAGTCGAGCAGGTTGAACGGCATCTGGAGGTGTTTCACGTCGCGACAGGCGAGTGCCGCCAGGGCTTCTTCGGGCGACTGGACGGAAACGCCCAGCGCCAGCACGGTTCCGTCGTGGAGCCGTTCCAGCAGCCGCTCCCAGATCGCGCCGTCGAACGCGGTCATGTGGGTGGCCCGGTGCAGCAGCAGGCAGTCGATACGCCGCCGTCGCAGAGCGAAAAGCGACTCCGCGATGCTGGCATCGACCGCGGCGCGTATCTCGTCGCGCGTGGCGTTCGCTGAAAGATCCGTGAGCGGGCTGAGCTTGGTGATCGTGTGCGCCGCGCGTCCGTCGAGCGCCTCGCCGAGCCGTTCCTCGCTGTCGCCATAGGCGCGCGCCGTGTCGAACTGGGTGACTCCCGCGTCCGCCGCCCGGCGCACGAGTTTCAGGGCGGCGCCGCGCGACGGCTTGCCGGTCTTGTTGGCAGCACCGTAATCGAGGCCCAGTTGCACCGTCCCGAAGACGAGCTCGGCCGCAAATTCGCCCATGAAAGACGCCTTTTCCGTCGTTCCGGAGACCGTGTCAGCTTATGGTTAAGAAAGGTCTTACGGCGCCGGCTTCGCCAGGCCGTTGGCGGTGAGAAGCGCCCGCCCGCCCGCTGTCAGATCCGCGGAAAGAAAGATCACGCTGCGCGTGCGGCGCACCATTCTGACCTGCGCCTCGACGCAGTCGCCCCTTTTCGCGTCGGCGACGAAATCGCAGTTGAGCGAGACGACATCGGGCGATTCGGTGGCTGTCCGGCAGGCTGCTTCCATCGCGGCATGCGCGAAACCGGCCAGGACTGCACGCGGCACCCGCCCGCCGGCATCCGCGGCAGCGACAAAGGCGAAGCGGTTAACGGGTTCGATAGAAGCGAGCCGATAGAAGGGCCCGTAACCGTCGAGTCCGGGAAATGTAATGAGCTGTGCGTCTTGGAGCAGATCGGTCGGCATATTGCCTATTTCCCGGCCATGTTCGGAAACAGTCAAGGCGGCGACGCGCATCTGGCCCGGCTTTGCTGCGCCGCAATATCGCATGCGTCGCATTGGAACCATCCCCTCGCCACAATAAAGTTGTAAAAACCTGCGATATGCGCGAAGCGGGGGTGCGTTTTGCGCAAGCAAACAGTTTCGCGTGACAGCCAGAGAAGAGGAATCCAATGAAGAAGAAACTCGTGCGCGCCGCTTTGGTCGCCAGTCTATCCGTGTTTGCAGCGGGCACTGCCTTAACGGCAACGCAGGCCGTCGCCGCGAGTTCGGACCAGAGCAAGGACAAGCCGGCACCGACGATCAGCAAGTCCATCGGCAAGCCCATCGCGGAAGCGCAAAAGGCGTTGCAGGCCAAGGACTGGCCAACGGCGCTCGCCAAGCTCAAGGAAGCAAGCGCGGTTGCCGACCTGACCGACTTCGACAAATACATCATCAACTATTTCACGGGTCTGGCGGCCTACAATTCCGGCGACAAGGCGACGGCCGCGACGGCGTTCCTGGCCGCAGCGGAATCGACGGCGGCGCCGCCCGAGGAACACGCCAGCGCACTGCGCATCGCGATGGAACTGCAGAACGAAACCCAGAACTACGCCAAGGTCATCGAACTGGGCAAGGTGGCGGAACAGGCCGGGCCTCTCGACCCGACTGTCGCGGGCGTCATCGGCAGCGCCTATTACAACACCAAGGATTACGCCAACGCGGAGAAATACGCGCAGCAATCGATCGACGGCAACATCAAGGCCGGCAAGATGCCGGATCGCACGGCCTATCAGATCGTGCTGATGTCGCAGAACCGGCAGAAGGACGTCCCCGGCGAGACCAAGACGCTCGAGACGATGGCCCAGAATTACGGCAATGCCGATGACTGGGGCAATCTCCTCGACATCTCGCTCGGCACCCTGCCGGTTTCCAACAAGGGCTATCGCGAGACCGGCGCGCTGTTCATCTACCGGCTGCGGTTCGCGACGGGCGCGACGACCAGCGCCGACGATTACAAGCTGTCGGCCCAGCTGGCGCTCGGCCTGCACGATCCCGGCGACGCGCAGCAGGCGCTGCAACAGGGACTCTCGAAGGGCGTTCTGAACCAGACCGAGATCGGTGCGTTGCTGCAGAAGGCGAACGCGGCCGCCAGGACGGATGAAGCGACGCTCACCGCCGCTGATGCCGCGGCCGCCAGGAGCAAGGCCTCCAAGGAAGATGTCCAGGTGGCGGAAGGCTATTTCGGCTACGGCAAATATGCCGACGCGATCAGGGTTGCGCAGCGGGCGATCGCCAAGGGCGGTCGCGACGCCATCGAAGCGCAACTGCTGCTCGGCGCCGCGCAGGCTTGCAACGGCGACAATGCCGCCGCTGCCCAGAGCCTGGCGATGGTGAAGGGCGATCCAGTCCTGGAACGCGCGGCTTATCTCTGGTCGCTCTACGCGACGCGGAAATACGGCCAGACGCCAGCGGTCGCGCCGGCGCCGGCCAGTCATTAGCCCCGGCGAATACGGGTGTCCGCGCGGGCGCGCGGACACCCACCGTCTCATGGCCGGCACACCCCGCTTCGGACGTCGTTCGTGACGCTGCTGTTCGGCTTCGCACCGTTCGTCGTCTTTTGCGTCATCGCGCGGCTGTCGATCAGCCTGGCGCTGTGGGTCGCCTTCGCGACCGCCTTCGCGCTCAGCATGAGAACCTTCACCGAGACCGGCGTTCTCAAGCTGTTCGACGCCGGCGGAACGCTGCTGTTCGGCCTGCTGGCGCTTTACGCGGGCTTCATCGAACCCGGCATGGACTATCCCTGGGTCGGCTTCGTCCTGAATCTCGGGCTGCTGGGGCTCGTGTCCTGGTCGCTCGTCGCGCGGGTGCCGTTCACCTGGGAATACAGCCGCGAGCAGATTCCGCAGGAACAGTGGAACGCACCTCTGTTCGTGGCGACAAACTATCTGATGACCTGGGTCTGGGCGGGTGCTTTCGCGGTGATGGCCGCGGCGAACGCCACGGTAATCTTCCTCCACCGCGTCGCACCGGGCCTGGCGGACGCGGCCGGACTTTTGGCGCTTGTGGGCGCTCTCGCCTTTACATGGCAGTCCGGTGTCCGTATTAGCAGACACCTTGGGAAAACGCCTTACTAGGGGCCGCAAATGCATTTGCTCCGGGCCCTGCAGCCCCTTCTGCGCGACCTGCTGTCGACGCTGGTGTTTGTCGCGTTGCTGTGGACGACAGGCGACATCTACTTGGCCTCCGGCATCGGCATCGCCTTGGGCATCGGCCAAACGCTTTGGTACATGTACAGCGGACATGCGATCGGGCCGCTGCAATGGCTGAGTCTTGTGCTCATCACCGTACTCGGCATGACGACGATCCTCACCCGCAATCCTCATTTCGTCATGATGAAGCCGACGATCTTGTGGATCGCGCTTGGCGCGGTGATGTTGCGGCGCGACTGGATGGCGCCGTATCTGCCTCCCATCGTGACGGATAATCTCGACGACGCGCTGATCGTACGCGCCGGCTATGCTTGGGCGACGCTGATGTTCGCGCTGGCCGTGCTGAACCTGGTGGTCGCTTTCACCATGACGGCGAAATTCTGGTCCGTGTACGCGCTGGCGGCGCCCACCGTTTCGTTCTTGGCGCTCTTCACCACGCAATACCTGATGTTCCGCAAGCAGGTGGTGGAAAAAA
Source organism: Alphaproteobacteria bacterium (assembly GCA_027456965.1). Lineage (GTDB taxonomy): Bacteria > Pseudomonadota > Alphaproteobacteria > Micropepsales > Micropepsaceae > Rhizomicrobium. The sequence continues at coordinate 6,907 of DAIDUA010000171.1, forward strand.
TCCGCGCCCGCGAGTCCGCCCAGACCGTCTGCCCCTAAGAGCGGACCGGCGCTCCCTTTCGTTGCGGAATGCGGCGGGGCTTTGCCGCGCGGGCCCGACCGGCTAGGTTCTCTCGAACAAATCGTGGAGAACGCCATGAAGGAAGCCGTCATCGTTTCGACTGCGCGCACGGGACTGGCCAAATCCATGCGCGGCGGGTTCAACATGACGCATGGCGCGGTGATGGGCGGCCACGCCGTCAGGCACGCCGTCGCCAGGGCCGGCATCGATCCGGCCGAGGTGGAAGACGTCTATATGGGCTGCGCCCAGCCGGAAGGCGCCACGGGCATGAACATCGGACGCCTCTCGGCGATCCGGGCCGGCTGTCCGGTGACCACCGGCGGCGTGACGATCAACCGATTCTGTTCCTCGGGCCTGCAGGCGATCGCTATGGCGGCGCAGCAGATCATGACCGACGGAACCTCCGTGGCCGTCGGCGCCGGCGTCGAGTCGATTTCGCTGGTGCAGATGGGCGGCATGAACACCAAGAACATCACCGAAGACCATCTGATGCAGATCAAGCCTGCGCTGTGGATGTCGATGATCGAGACGGCCGAGATCGTCGCTGACCGCTACGGCGTCTCGCGCGAGCGCCAGGACCGTTATGCGCTGGAGAGTCAGATGCGCACGGCCGCCGCGCAACAGGCCGGCCGCTTCGCCGAGGAGATCGTCCCGCTCGCCGTCAAGATGAAGAAGGTCGACAAGGCCACCGGCACGGAGTCGATCGTCGATGCCACGGTGGATCGCGACGAATGCAACCGTCCGGACACCACCTACGAAGGCTTGGCGGCGCTCAAGCCCGTGCTGATGGGCGGCATGCAGGTCAAGGAGGGCAAATACATCACAGCCGGCAACGCCTCGCAGTTCTCCGACGGGTCCGCCGCCTGCCTGCTGATGGATGCCAAGACCGCCGCGCGGAAGAACCTGAAGCCGCTCGGCGTCTTCCGCGGCTTCGCGGTGGCCGGTTGCGAACCCGAGGAGATGGGCATCGGCCCGGTCTTCGCGGTGCCGCGGCTGTTGCAGCGCCACGGCCTCAAGGTCGACGACATCGATCTGTGGGAATTGAACGAGGCCTTCGCCAGCCAGACCGTGTACTGCGCCGAGAGGCTCGGCATCCCGCACGAGAAATTGAACGTCGACGGCGGCGCGATCTCCATCGGCCATCCCTACGGCATGTCGGGGGCGCGCATGACGGGCCATATTCTGCAGGAAGGCCGCCGGCGGAAGCTGAAATACGGCGTCGTCACCATGTGCATCGGCGGCGGCATGGGCGCGGCCGGTCTTTTCGAATTCGTGCACTGACGTGCGGCGGAAAGCGGCCTTCCGCACGGCGTGCTGCGTTTTCCTGCTCGCCTTTAGCGCGGCATGCGCGGACATGCCCACGTTCGGCGACGTGTCGACCGTCTTCGGCGCACGCAAACCCGATCCTGCGACGCAGATGCCGGCGCTGGAAACGCGCATTTTCGATCTGATCCAGGCCGAGCGTCACAAGCTCGATCCCAAGGCCCGGACGCTGACGCTCGATCCCGAACTGGTGGACATCGCCCGCAAACGCAGCGCGGCCATGGCGCGCGATCACTCCTTCGTCGTCAGCGGCGATCCGCACGCGTCCGCGACGATGCTGATGGCTGACGACGCCAAGTTTCAGGGCATGATCGGCGAGAATGTCGCAGCGCAGCACTACAACAGCGCCGGCATCGACGTGAAGGTCTTCGCCAAACGCTTCGTGGACGGCTGGCTCGCCAGCAAGCCGCACAAGGAAAACCTGCTGTTTTCCGACTATAACCGGTCCGGCGTGGGCGCGGCGGTGAACGGCGACACGATCTACGTCACGCAGCTTTTCACCACCGATCTCGGTCTCGGTCCGCATGACGGCAGCGCGCCTCCGTCGCAGGTCACGCGGCTTGCATCGCCTCAGCAGGGGAAGGACGATAGCGACAAGGTGCCCCTGCGCGGCGCCATCACGCCCAACGACCAATAGGATCGTGCGGCCATGGCAAAGGCATTCACCAATCGGCGGATCGAGACCTTCGAGGAGTTTTGGCTGTTCTATCTCCAGGAGCATGCCAAGCCCCGGACCCGCGCGCTGCATTATCTGGGTACCGGACTGGCGGTGGCCGGGATTGTCTTCTTCGTGACGTCCGGCAACCCCTGGATTCTGCCCGGCGTACTGGCGGTCGGCTATGGACCGGCCTGGATCGCGCATTTCTTCGTCGAGAAGAACAGGCCGGCGACCTTCACCTATCCCTTGTGGTCGCTGGCCGGCGATTTCCGCATGGCCTTCAGCTGGCTGACCGGCCACATCGCCGAGGATCTGAGGCGGGCCGGCGTGCACGACTCAGCGCACTGAGTCGCGGTTGCCGGCGCTAACTGGCCGTTAATTCTGTTAGCAGATTGTCGCCGGATGGCTGTCCGAACCCCCTTTCCTCTTGATTTGTCGAACGTTTCTTTACACTACATGTCGGCGCCGATACTTTCCGTTGGGGGTAATAGGCTAAGTGAGTCGAAATGCGGCCTGATCTACCTTGGAATGTGGCGGGGATCCCGTCAGAGGCTCGCGAAGCCGCCCGGGCGGCGGCACGGCGCGAAGGCCTGTCCATCGGAGAATGGCTTACCCGGCGCATTCTGGCGGGCTTGTCCGACATGAACGAGCCCCATCAGTCCTCTTATCGCGAGCCCTATCGGGAAGAATGGAATGGCGACCGCGCCGCGGCGCGCCGTGACAGCGACGAGATGCTCGACCGCGTTTCGCGCAGCGAGACGGAGACATCGAGCGTCTACCGCCGCATCGAGGAACAGTTGCGCGGCATGAGCCGCCGCCTCGATTCCGCGGAGCGCAGCCAGAGCGAAAACAATCGCGTCATGAGCAAGGCCGCGGTGGAGATGAACATCGCCAGCCGCGAACAGGCGCAGGCCTTCGACCAGCTCGGCGCCCATGTCATCGGCTTGTCCGAGCGCATCGAACGGATGGAGCGTCAGGGCAATTCCGACACGTTGCGCGATGCGGTGAAGGCCTTGCATCAAGGCCTCTCGCGTCTCGCCGACCAGATCACCGAGACGGCCAACCAGTCTGCGACGCAGATCACCGCGCTCGCCGGCAATCTCGAAAACCTCGCTGGCCGCCTCGGCCAGGCGCGGCGCGACTCCGAGGCGTCGGCGCGTGGGCTGGAAACGCGCATCGCCACGCTCGACTACCGCGTCCGCAACGTGGAAAAGGCCGCGCAGGCCAACGCCGCCGCGCTCGAACACGCTCTGGAGTCGCTGGATGCGCGCCAGAAGACGCGCAAGGACGATTCCTCCGACACCATCGCGCGGCTTGAAGAAAACATGCGGCGGATCGAGGCGCGCAATGCCGATCCCGCGCTGGACCGTCGGCTCTCCGGCATCGAGCGCGCGTTGAGCGACATCGTCAGCCGCATCGACCACGCCGAAGACGAGCCGGAAAGCGTCGAAGACGGACTCAAGAG
>DAIDUA010000172.1 GCA_027456965.1 Alphaproteobacteria bacterium
TTGCGACCGCTCCTAACGAACACTCTCATGGGTTGAGTGCGACAATTTGTGCAATCAAAATCGTTGAAATGCGGCGCCATGTTCCATATATGTTCTTTGTGGGTTGATGATGGAAAAGGAGGCCGATCAAGACACGGGGCCGATGGCAAGGCCTGATCTGAACCACAGACAGCGCAGACAACGTCATACAGGGCTGGGTGCCGTCGCGCGCACCACCACACGCAGCCGGACCAAGGGACTCCCGCGCCATTGTATATGGGCGGTCGATGCGACGGTTCGGCGGCGTAAACCCCGGGGGAAAGCAAAGGTGCTCATTGGTTTGCCGCCTGACGTGCGGATTCCTAGGGCTTGCCGTAGCTGCAGAGTCAGGGGCGGGTTTCTCGCCGGGCCATCAAACACAGATATACTGGAAAGAGGGCGCCGCGCGGTGCCCGCCTTTTCGTATCTATAAGGGGCAACCGCCTTGGATTATTTTGTCGGCGGCGGCGCGCTCAGCGCCCAGGCCACGATCTGCGCCAGCACGCGTCCCAGCGCATCGTCGAGCGCTTCCACCGCCGCGTCGATCGAGTTTTGCGCGGCCGGGACCTCCGCGGACGCATCGATATTGTCGACGACGTCGCGCGTCACGGCGTTCAGGAGCCGCGCCTGGATGCGCACGACGGCCGTGGGCGCCCCGTTCGGTTGGTCGTAGCGCGCGCCGAAGCTGCGCAGATCGGTCGCAAGGTCGTAATCGGCGTGCGCCGCGTCGCTGTCCGGCGCCACCTTGTCGAGGCGTCCGCTGGCTTCGAAGGCTTGCAGGATGGCGCTCTGCACCAGAGTTGGCAGATTGGCCGGCCACGCGGCATCGGCATAGTAATCCAGTCTCGTGGGCGGGCGGGAAATCGCGATGCGATCCGTATCGAGGCCGGCCGCGGCGTCAGGTCTCAGGACGGACAGCGCCCATTGCACCTTCGGTCCGGGCGCCGCGGCGGGGTGAATCCTGAGGACGTAAAGCTTGGGTTCCGCCGCCGAGCCCAGCAGATCCGATGCGGAGCAGCCGCTCAGGGCGAGACTCGATGCGCCGGCCAGCAACAGGCGGCGGCTCAGCAGCGGCTACGAGGGCGTTCTCAGTTTGGCGTGTATCCCTTGCGCCGGTCGCCGAAGAGAAGCTTCGTCGGCTGGCGGTTGAGTTCATCCGAAAGTCTGTTGAGGCTGACGACCAGCCTCCTGGTGTCGGCCAGCAGTTGGGCGAATTGCTCCAGGCCTTCGCCCTTCACGAATTCGTCGGAGTCGCCGGCGAGCAGGTCCAGTTTCTTGACGCTTTTGTCGATGTCGGCGACCGTGCCGGGAAGAGCCCTGGATGCCTCGGAGACGTTGCGGATCGTGGTATCGATGTCTCCCGAACGCGATGCCAGCGTGCCGGTCGTCTTGTCGAGGTTTGCCAGGATACGGGCGAAGGCGACCTGGTTGTCGTCGCTCAGGACCGCGTTGATCTTGTCGGCCGCCTCGTTGAGTTTCTCCAGCAATTGCGGCGCGCCGGCCGCCAGCTTCTGCAGGGTGGAGGGCGACGATTTGATCACCGGGTATCGCTGATCGTCCCTCGCTTCCAGGACGTCGGCCCCCTTGCTGCCGCCGCTGATCTCCACATAGGTGCCGCCCGTCAGGCCCTGGCTCTCGATCGAGGTCACCGAATCGACGCGGATGCCGAGATGCGGCTCGACCTGCAGCGTGGCTATCACCACTTGCGGGTCGTTGGGATCGAATTTGAGAGCGTCCACCCGTCCCACCTCAATGCCATTGTAGCGGACGGTGGTGCCTTTCCCGAGCCCGGTCACCGGACCTTTGAAATCGGTCTGGTAGTAGGCGAATTCCTGATTGTATTGCAGGCCCGCAAGCCACAGCAGCGAGATGACAAGCCCCAGCATGCAGATCAGTACGAAGGCGCCCACCGCGACGTAATTCGCTTTTGTTTCCATGGTATTACCTCATGCCCCAAGCGCCCCGCGTCCGCGCGGGCCGGAGAAATACTCCTTGATCCAAGGGTCGTCGTCGTCGCGCAGGCGTTCGATGGTGCCCACCTTGAGACGCTGGTTCACAAGAACGGCGACACGATCTGCCGTTGCCTTCAGCGTGTCGAGATCGTGCGTGACCATGAACACGGTAAGATTCAGGCTTTTCTGCAGGCCGCGCACCAGCTCGTCGAACAAGTTCGCCGAGATCGGATCGAGACCCGCCGTCGGTTCGTCGAGAAACACGAGTTCGGGTTCAAGCGCCAGCGCCCGTGCCAAGCCGGCACGTTTCCTCATGCCGCCCGAAAGCTCGGAAGGACGCTTCTGCGCGGTGTCCTCGGGCAGGCCAACCATCGATAGTTTCATCGCCGCCACTTCGTTCATCAGGCTCTGCGACATCGTTGTGTATTCCCGTAGAGGGACCTGGATGTTTTCTGCCACAGTCTGAGAGCTGAACAACGCGCCTTCCTGGAAGAGGACGCCCCAGCGCATCTGTACCGCACGAAGTTCGGCGTCGCTCATGTGCATGACATCACGGCCGAACACTTCCACGCTCCCCTCGGTGGGCCGCATCAGCCCGACAATGGAACGCAGGAGGACCGACTTTCCGGCGCCGCTGCCGCCGACGATCGCAAGTATCTCGCCGCGACGTACGTCGAGATCGATGTGATCGTGTATCGACCGGCCGCCGATGCGGTTGACGACGCCGCGGAGTCTGATGACCGGTTCCTCGGAGGTCTCGCCCATTCAAATCCCCAAGACCGAGAACAGAACCGAGAAGCCCGCGTCCAGGACGATCACCAGGAACACGGCTTCCACGACCGAGCGGGTTGTCAGCTTGCCAACGCTGGCGGCATTGCGCTCAACATTCATCCCTTCGTAGCAGCCTACCATGGCGATGACATAGGCGAAGACGGGCGCCTTGATCAGTCCCACCAGGAACGTGTTCACGGTCACCGCCGTGTGCAGCTGCCGTACGAATTCTGGGATTGTGATGCCGAGGTCGAAGTAGCACATCACCGCGCCGCCGATCAGGGCCATCACGTCGGCGTAGAAGGTAAGGAACGGTAGGGCGATCACCAGCGCGATGATCCGTGGAAGGATCAGAACGTCGACGACATTGAGCCCGATCGTCTGCATGGCGTCGAGTTCCTCGTTCACCTTCATGGTGCCGATCTGCGCGGTGAAGGCGGAACCCGACCGTCCGGCGACGATAATCGCGGTGAATAGAACGCCGATTTCGCGCAACGTGCCGACACCCAGCGCGTTGATGGTCAGGATCTCCAGATCGAAGCGCTTCAACTGGTCGGCACCCTGATAGGCGAGAACAATGCCGATCAGGAACATCAGAAGCCCGACGATGGGCAGCGCGTTGATGCCGACTTCCTCGATCTGGTGGACGATGGCTGTCACGCGCAGGTTGCCGCGCGGCGAGATCAACGCCTCTAGCCCCTCCAGCGTCACGTGACCCAGGTAGCCGACGATACCGACCGCCTGAATCAGGACATTGTGCGTGGCCCAACCGACGCGTTCCAGGAATGCCGCAAGCGTGTCGTGTTCCTGGATCTTGACGGGCGGCGTCACATGCTCGTGCTCGATGCTGGCGAGCAATGGCGCATAAAGGTCTGGCACGGCGAACGCCCGCACCCGCGTCCCCGCAGCTTCGAAAGCCATCTTGGTGCGTATCAGGAGCCAGCCGCCGGTGCTGTCCAGCCGGTCTATGTTGCTGCCGTCGATCTCAACGTCCGCTGCGTGTTCTGTGTCGATGGCCCGCAACTGCGCGTCGAGCATCGCGGCATGCCGAACGATCCAGGAGCCGCCTGCGGTCAGGCAAAGCGTCCTCCCCCGGTGCTCGACGTTGAACCACGGACGTCCGTTGGCTTCGTCCTGATCATCTGCATTGCCCATCCGGGTCCATTTAATCGTGCTTTTGGCCCGAGAGCAAAGTGACGGATGGCCCGGTCAATTCGACGCCCAAATTTGCATCTTTTCCGCCGGTTCCCAGCATCCGGCGCAGCAGGCGTACGCCCACCGGCGGCCGGAAGTGGATGAGGTCTATATAGTCGGCGCTGTGCCCATCTTTCAGCGTATCGTCCGTGATCGCGTTGTGATTCAGGAAGTCGAACAGTGCGATCTTGCCTTCACACGTGGCATTGTGCCGCTCGACGTCGTCCAGGACGGTCTTCTTGAAGGCGAAGAAATCAGCCCGGTCATTGTACAGATAGCGTTCGATCATCGCGTAGTTGTCCGGCGGGAAGAACATGATCGTGTGTACGTCTCCGCGATCGCAGAGCGCGTTAAGCGTGTCGTCAAACTGCTGGTGTTGCCACGGCCCCATCTGCAGCACACGTTCGTCTCGGTTGGCGAGATCGCGGCGGAAGATGTTCGTGGTCATGTGACTGTAGGCGTGGAACAGATCGGGACGGTCGGCGGCGGTCTGACCAGACCCGAGTTGCAGAAGCATATACAGGCCGAGCGCATGCATTCCGGCCGCCCCGCCGCTCAGATAGCGCGTCGTGAACATCCAGAGCGGGCGTCTAGGCGTCGGCTTGCCGTCCGGCGTCACCGTCAGGCGTAGTTCATCGAAGCCCGGACCGAATTTTTGTGCTTCGTTGTCGCCGGTGAACGCGTCAAGCGCCATGACGATCGTCTTCACAGAGGGATGGCCAAGGGCGTCCTGGGTAAAGCGACGGGCTTCATAGGCGGTGATGCTCGATACGCCATAGTCGAAGCTTCTCACATGAAAGGCGGGATCGATCAGCACTGGATCGAAGCCTTCGCGCATGCGACTCGAACCGACGAAAACAAGCGACGGTTTGATGCTGTCGAGCCATGCGGGTTTCAGTACCCGTTCGAAACCCGACACGGTCTGAATGCTCGGACCGTTCCGATCATGGAGGATATAGAGGTCTGCGAAAGCGTTGAACACGACTAGCGCCGCAACTGCGAACGTCACGACGGACAGGAACCAAGCGAGGTAGCGTTTTGCGCTCATCGTTCAGAACTGGAAATAGATGAAGGGACTGAGATTCGACAATGCCAGCACCGCGGCGATGCAGACGAGGCCGAACGTCACTGCCGTGCCGCGGCTCGGCTGCCAGCGGAAACGCCGGATCTGCCGCACGCTGGAGGTGCCCTTGGGCGGGTTCAGCGCCGGGCGGAAACGCCAGGTCATCTCCATGCTGTTGGGCGCGAACCAGATGATTGCAAACAGGACAACGAGCGAAACGACTGCCAGCGGCGAGAAGGTGATCAATGACGAGGCGCCGCCGGCGCCGAACAACCCGCGCAGCACAATCATTGCGGATGAGAAGGACTCGGCGCGAAAGACGACCCAAGCGACCGTCGTTGCCGCGAAGGTCAACAGCAAGGACAAGGGGTGGGCAAGCGGCCTCAGCGCGGAGGGCAGCTTGAAGTCGGTGCTCGCCCAAAGGTTACGCCAAGCGTGATTGACGACGAGATAAAAGCCGTGGAGACCGCCCCAGATCATGAACGTCCAGTTGGCGCCGTGCCATAGGCCGCCGAGCAGCATGGTGATCATCAGGTTGGCGTAGCGTCGGATCGTTCCATTCCGGTTGCCGCCAAGCTTGAAATACAGATAGTCGCGCAGGAAGGTCGACAGTGAAATGTGCCAGCGCCGCCAAAATTCGATGATGCTTTCCGCCTTGTATGGCGAGTTGAAGTTGAACGGCAGACGTATGCCCAGCATGCAGGACGAGCCCAGCGCCATATCGGTATAGGCCGAGAAATCGAAATAGATCTGGAAGGTGAAGAACAGGGTACCGAGCCATGCGTCATTTGCGCTCAGCGCAATACCCTTATGTGCTGCGGTGAACACGACGTCGGCGAACGGCGCGAGATTGTCGGCGATCAGCGTCTTCTTCGCGAGGCCGATGGTGAACAGCGTGGCGCCAAGTGACAGGTCGTTGTCACGTTCGACCGGCGTGCGGCTTTGCGAAAATTGCGGAATAAGATCGGTGTAGCGCACGATCGGGCCGGCGATCAGGTGCGGGAAATAGCTCACGAACAGGGCATAATCGAGAAAGGAATAGCGTTGCGCTTTTCCTTCCGCGGCGTCGACCAGATAGCTGATCTGCTCAAAGGTGAAGAAGGAAATCGCCAGTGGCAGGAACAGATGTGGGATCGGATAGGACAGGCCCAGGAGGCCGTCCGCGCTGGCGACGAACAGTTCAGCGTATTTGAACAGGCCAATGAGCCCGAGATTGAAAATCAGCCCGGCGATGAGCAGTTCGCGCACCGACTTGGACAACGCATGTCGCCGGGTGATCTCTCCGCCGACAGCATAATTGACGATGGTCGAGCCGACGAGCAGCAGGACGAAATCGGCCCGCCACCAGGCGTAGAAGCCATAGGAAACGAGCAACAGAAAGGCGCGCTTGGCCCAAGGAAAGCGTCCCTCCAGGATCAGGAAGGCGACCACGACAACGACGATGAAGGCAATGTAGGGA
>DAIDUA010000173.1 GCA_027456965.1 Alphaproteobacteria bacterium
GCCTTCCCAGGCTTCGCCATCGTCGGTTCGAGTCCGGAAATCCTGGTGCGGCTGCGCGATGGCGTTGTGACCATACGTCCGATCGCCGGCACACGGCCGCGGGGCGCCACGCCCGAGGACGACAAGCGGCTGGCCGAGGAACTGATGGCCGATCCCAAGGAGCGCGCCGAACATCTGATGCTGGTCGATCTCGGCCGCAACGATGTCGGCCGCGTGGCGCAAACCGGCGAAGTCCACGTCACCGACAGCTTCTTCATCGAGCGCTACAGCCATGTGATGCATCTGGTCTCCAACGTCGACGGCAAGATCCGTCCCGGCCTGGATGCGGTGGACGCGCTCGCTGCCGGCCTGCCTGCCGGCACCTTGTCCGGCGCACCGAAAATCCGCGCCATGCAGATCATCGACGAATTCGAAAAGGAAAAGCGCGGCGCGGTCTATGCCTGCGCGGGCGGCTATTTCGCCGCCGACGGTTCGATGGACACCTGCATCGTGCTGCGGACCGCGCTGATCAAGGACGGCATGATGTATGTGCAGGCCGGCGGCGGCATCGTCGCCGACAGCGTGCCGGAATCCGAATATCAGGAGACCGTCAACAAGGCGAAGGCGCTGATGAGCGCGGCGGACGAAGCCGTGCGCTTCGCCACCGCGGCCAAACGCGGGCAGTAGCCTGCGGCGGCGCTTCGCGGACCGGACGCCCTATTTGTGGCCCGTCAGCGACGCCATAACGGCGCCCATGTCCAGCGCCGTCTTCATGCGGATGCCGGTGCTGATCGGCACCAGCCGGTAGCCCTTCAAATTCGCGCACCAGCGCGTCAGGACGTCGAGCGTCACCGGGTGCGGATGACCGATGGCGATGGCGATACCGTGCTCGCGCGCATCGCGCTCCAGCAGCGCCAGTTGCGCGGCCACCGCGTCCTGCGTCTGCACGTCGTCGAGGAAGACGTCGCGCGACGCGCTCGGCACGCCGAAGGCCCTCGCCACCGGCACGACCTGCGAATTCGCCGTGGTGCGGGAGTCGAAGAAGAAGACATGCCGGTCCGCCAGCGCCTCGGCCACAGGCACCAGCGCCGCGCGGTCCTGGGTGAAGCGGCTTCCCATATGGTTGTTGATGCCGATGAAGCCCGGCACCCGCGACAACGCCCAGTCGAGACGATGCAAAATCTCCTGCGGCGGCAGGCCGAGCTTGAGCGCCATCGGGCCCGGGTCTTCTTGGCCGTCATCCGCCTGCATTGGCATATGCACGATAATCTCATGGCCGTCGCGCTTGCCTTCGCGTGCCAGCATCGGCGTCGCGTCGGGATAAGGCAGGAACGACAATGACACGGCGCGCGGCAGGGCGATGGCGCGACGGTCGAGCGCGGCATCGTTGCCCATATCGTCGATCACGATGGCGATCGCCGGAAGTCGTGCGGCCCTCGCCTTCGCAACGGGCGCCGGCGGCCGCATCCAGGAGGGAAAGGCATGCGCGACGATGGGGTAGAGTACCGCGGGCGCGAAACTGCCTTGCGCGACATCCGGCAGCGCCAGCGTCACGAATTGGGGCTTGGGCGCGTCCCGCGCTTCCGCGGCGAATTTCGGCAGCAACAGGTTTCCGAGATTGGGCAGGCCCGACAGCGCGCTCTCGCCGCCGACGCCGACCGCCAGCGCCAGAATGAACCAGAAGGCGACTTCGATGCTGCGCAAGGTGCGCGGATCGGTTCGCGGTCTCGCAGGTCTACGAATCGGCCTCAACCGGTGCATGACCATGCCTTGCCCGGACAGCCAGTCCTGTCAACGGCTCAATAGGTCAGCTCGGCGTACGGATCGGCCTTGCCCGCTTCCACATCGGAAACTTTGACCGGCGGATAGCCGACCGATTGCTTGTCGCTCTCCCGCCAGGCGGCGGCAATCAGATCGCGCAACTCGGCGGCGCCCAGCGCAATCTGCTTTGCCGCGAATTCCTCGCCTTCCGGTGTCGGCTTGGCAAAGGCGCCGGTCTTTTCAAGCTGGTAGAAGGGAACCACCTTGGCTTGCGTCACGGCAAGATAGGCCTCGGTGCACAGCATGATTGCGGTGCTGCAATCTTGCGGCGCCGGCATGGCCGCGGCCACCGCCGTTTCCGTCACGTTGTTGTGCACATATTCGTTCTCGAACGGTACGTGCACATGTTCCTGGGTGAATCCTTCGGGATTGGGGAACTCGCCCCAGCCGTTGTAGTGGACGCTGGCATGCAGCGGCATGCTGCCGTCGCCGACGAAATGCGCCCAGATTCCCAGGTCGTGGAGCACGATCTTCTCGCGTTCGACACGGTCGTGCGCATACCAGGCGCGCTCGCCCTTGGTCTTGCCCAGTTTCTCGCCCGCCACGTCGACACGCCAATAGGCCAAGTCCTTTGCCAACATCTGGAAACCGTCGACAATGGAATACGGAAGATAGCCGGCCTTGTACTGATCGGAGCCCACCGCGCGCAGCGCCGTGTCGTATTGCGCGCGTGTCGGCGGCAGCGCATCGAGCTTGGGCCCTCCGAGGATCGTCAGGTCGTCCGACACATCGACGAAATGCGCCGGACTGTGTTCGGAGTCGAAAGTCTCGCCTGCCCCGCGCTCGCGGTCCGCTTCGGGCGCCAGATAACCGACCTCCTTGGCCGCCGCCGGCGTGCGCAGAAAGGCCGGCAGATCGGGCGACAATCCCTTGATCGCGAGTTCACCGATCATGCGATGCCCGTCGGGGCCCCAGCCGAAAGCGGCCGTCGAGGCGAAAGCCAACGCTGCGGCCAGCGATACTGTGAACAGAAGACGCGCCCGGACACTCATGACCGATTCCTTTTCGTTCAGCGTCGTTAAATTTTGCGGCAAGCACGCGACGGGTGCAAATGCTGCGGTGAAAAAGACCGGCCGGGATTTCTCCCGGCCGGCGTGCAGAACATGACCTTCCGTTCAATAGGCCGCGGTCAGCGTGACCTGGGAGGTCCGCGGCGAGCCCAGATACATATACGGGTAGTTCGTGCAGCTGCTCGATGCTCCGGACGGCGTCCAGCAGGTCTGCGTGCTGACGCTGCTGAAGTAGTGCTTGTCGAAGATGTTGTCGACGTTGAAGCGGATCGAGGACCCCGTCATGCCCAGCGAGTCCAAACGGTACCTGACGTCGGCATTGACGGTGAAATAGTCGGGCACGCGGTAAGCGTCGTCTTCCGTGCCGAAGCGGCGGGCGACGTACTTGCCCTCCAGGCCCACCTCCAACGCCGACCACAGGGTGTATTGGGCGCGGCCCGAGAACATCCAGGGCGGCGTGTCCGAGAGCTCCTTGCCGTAGGTCGGCGCAAAACCCGCCACTGTCATGCCGGGATAGGTGCCGCTAATCGGGATGTTTGCCGTGATGCGCGAATGGTCATACGAGGCATTGGCGTACAGCATGAGATCCTCGGTCGCCGAGTAATTGGCTTCGAAGTCGACGCCGTCCGTGTTCGCGCCGCCGATCGTGTGATCGAAATAGGACTTTGCGTCCTGGTCGTAGGAACTCACGATGCGGTTGTGAATCTGCGTGTTCCAGAACGTCAGCGATGCCTGGAGGCTGCCGCCGAGATAGCGGTAGCCCAACATGTACGTCGTCGAGGTCTCCGGCTTGGTGCGAAGGAATGGCGTATAGACGGTCGCGCCGGCGTTGATGCCGGATTTGTAGAGGTTGTCCGTCTTCGGCGCCGCCATTTCCTGCGCGTAAGACACGAAGAACTGATTGTCCTTGCCGAACGGCAGGAAGGTCACGCCCAGATGCGGGAGGAGCTTGTTGTAGCGCACGGTGGTCGCGCCGCCCGCCACGTATTTCGTCGCGGTGCTTGACGTCGAGAACTGGACCGTGCCGTTCGTGTTGAACTTCACCGGCACCTGGGTGGTGCAATACGAATTGCTCGAGTCGGCCTGTTCATAGCAGTACTGGTTAAGATCGCGTTCGAAGAAGGGCAGACGGAAGCCGAGGGAGGCCTCCACGGTGTCGCCAAAGTACCTGCCTTCGTAGTCGAACGACGCCTGGTTCAGGATGGCCTTCGACTTGCGGTCGCGATAGCGCAGCGGCACGCCGGTCGCGTCGAAGACTTCGTGCGCATGGTCCGTCAACCCGCCGAAGGGATCGTAGGGTCCGGTCAGCGGATTGAGATACGCGGTCGTGCCGGTCTGGCGATGCAGGCCGTAATCCAGCGTATAGGCCGCCTGGAAAGTGTTGTTCTCGTCGAACTCGTAGATCAGCGAGGACGAGAAGCCCCAGCGGCGCGTGTTGGTGGTGCTGGGTTGATACAGCGCGACCTGATCTTTGACGTCGCCGTCGCCGTTGAGGTCGCAGCCGACGCCGGCAATGCAGCCATAAGGCGTCGTGGTTGTTCCGCTGCCGCCCGACGAGCCGCCGATCAGCTGGGCGCTGTTTTCATAGAAATTGTAAATGCCGCCGCCGTTGGCCAGCACGTATTGCAGGCTGGCGTCGGCGGTCAGCGTCAGATTGTCCATCAGATGCCATAGGGAATGGGCGCGGAGGTTGCCCGTATCCGACGGATTGACCTTGCCTCTGTACCAGTTCGAGCAGGTGGTCATGGTGTTGTCGGCCACGCCCGCCGTCGGCGCGGTATAGGC
>DAIDUA010000174.1 GCA_027456965.1 Alphaproteobacteria bacterium
GCGCAACGACGCGCAGATGATCGTGCTGGAGCACCATCGCGTGCGAAAAGCGCTGACGAACCTTTATCCGGATTTGGTGGCGTAGAGCCTTTCTTTTGCATAATGCGACACGCTCATGCTTCGACGCCCTCAGCATGAGGGGTTCAGCACCCCCCTCACCCTGAGCTTGTCGAAGGGTGAGAGACATAGATCGACTGCAACTTACGCCGCTTTAAGTCTGTGTCTTCGCTGTTTTTGCCAACACGGGCAGAACAGAATATTCGCCACGAATCAGAGCTTCCTTCTTTGCGCGACGCCACCCTTTTAATGGCCGCTCGCGCGCAATCGCATCTGTCAGACGACCAAATTCTTCCGACCACGCCAGCTTCACCGGTCTGCGCTTGTGTGTATAACTTTCATATGTACCGTCGATATGCTCAGCCAACCGGTCATCGAGAGATCGTTCGGCGAGACCCACGTAATAGGAGCGGTCGGCACATTCCAATATATACACGTAGAACGTCCCGTGAGCCGGCAGTGCCATAGCGCGCCCAAGATAAGCATGTTGAAGTATGGAGCAAATACTACGCTTTCCGGATCATATTGGCTTTCACCGTTCGACAAGCTCAGGGTGAAGGAGTGAGTAATCCGCAATCTCTCCTGCCCACCCTTCCTGCCCTGGTGCCAGCGGGACATGGCGCGGTCGTGTGTGAAGCGGACGCCTGCCGGCGCGTGGGCGTCGAAGAGGCGCGAAAGATATTTCGCTCAGGCGAAGTCTTGGTGGCGCATGCCGCCTTTGTCGCCGGACGACTGAAAACGCCTCCGGCCAAACCGCTTTACGATGTGCTGGAGCTGTTCGCATTCGTGCGGCCGGGCGTGCCTTGCGTACCGAGTGCGCTGGGGATCGCGCGCGTCCTGGGAATCCCGGCCGTGGACAGCGCCGAAGACGCGGCGCATTCGCTGTGCCAATCAGCGCTGACGCTGCTAAGCGAGATCGCAGACTGGAACGAGGCGGAACGGGCGAAACTTCGCCCGCTCGTACAGACGCTGGCGACAGCCGGTTGGCGCTGGGCAGGCCCAGTCCTGCAACACGTCGGCGAAAGCGAGCGTGCGTCATCCCCACTTGCCGGTTTCGACGCTTGGCGCAGCTTGCGCGAGTGGGAGGACGAAGCACCTCCCGGCAAGCCGTCCTCGCATCCCGTCGCCGTCGAGGAAGCGCGGGCGCGACTGACACAATTGGTAGGCAGCGGCGGCGAAACGCGGCCGGAGCAGCGCGCTTATGTCGACGCGGCAAGCTATGCCTTCACGCCGCGCGAGCATGCCGGCACGCCGAGGATCGCACTGGTCGAAGCCGGCACAGGCATCGGCAAGACGCTGGGCTATCTCGCGCCCGCCAGCCTGTGGGCGGAGAAGAACGGTCCGGGCCTTTGGATTTCCACCTACACCCGCAATCTGCAGCGCCAGATCGTGCAGGAAATCGCGCGGCTCTATCCCGATCCCGCCGAGCGCGAGGACAAGGCGGTCGTGCGCAAAGGCCGCGAGAATTATCTCTGCCTGTTGAATTTCGAAGAGGCAGTCAAACGCACGGCATTGGCGCCGGGACAGCGCAGCGTGGCGCTGGCGCTGGTGGCGCGCTGGATCGCCGCGACGTCCGACGGCGACATGTCGGGTGCGGGTTTTCCGGCATTCCTCGCCGCCACCTTTGCCTTGCGCGAGATCACCGACCGGCGGGGCGAATGCATCTATGCCGCCTGCCCGCATTACCGCGTCTGTTTCATCGAGCGGGTGGTGCGCCGCGCGCGCAACGCGCCGATCGTCGTCGCCAACCACGCGCTGGTGATCGCGCAGGCCGCACAGGACTGGCTGAGCGTCGACGAGACCACCGACACGCAACCCGAGCGGCGCACGCGCTATGTCTTCGACGAAGGCCATCACCTGTTCGACGCCGCCGACAGCGGCTTTGCGGCGCTGATCAGCGGCGCGGAAATGGCGGAACTGCGCCGCTGGGTGCGCGGACCGGAAGGCCGCGCCCGCAGCCGCATGCGCGGCATCGAGGAACGGCTGAAGGATTTGGTGGTCGACAACGAAAACGCGCGCCGCACGCTCGAAGAGGCGGTCGCCGCCGCCAGCGTGCTGGCGGGCGAAGGTTGGATGTAGCGTTTGAGCGCGCCGCGCGGTCCCGGCGAAACATTCCTGGCGGCGATCTACGGCCATGTGCGGGCGCGCAGCGACGACAAGGACGCGTTCTATTCACTCGAAGCCGAAACACAGCCGTTGGGCGACGAAGCTATCGAGGCGGCGCGGCATCTTGGCATCGGCCTGAAGCGCCTGGCCGCGCCGCTGATGCGCCTGGCAAAAACGCTGCGTGCGCAACTGAACGACAAGGCAGCGGAACTCGAGCCCTATCAGCGGGCGCGCATCGATGCGGCGGCGCGCGGGCTGGAGCGGCGCGGGCGCATCATCCTGCCGGCCTGGATGTCGATGCTGGAGAGCTTGGAGACCGGCGAAATCCATGACGAGTTCGTCGACTGGTTCGAGATCACGCGTGACGACGGCCGCGATCTGGACGTGGGATTGGAACGGCATTGGGTCGATCCCACGCTGCCGCTGGCAAACGAAGTGCTGGCGAATGCGCATGGCGCGCTGATCACCTCGGCGACAATGCGCGACGCGGGCGACGGCGACGAAGACTGGCAGAGCGCCGAAGTACGCACCGGCGCCCTGCATCTGCCAGAACCGCCGAAGCGCGCCAGTTTCGGTTCGCCGTTTGCCTATGCCGATCAGGCCCGCGTGTTCATCGTCAAAGACGTAGAACGGCGCGATGCGGACGCGCTGGCGGCGGCTTATCGCGAACTGTTCCTGGCCTCGGGCGGCGGCGCGATCGGCCTGTTCACCGCGGTGCGCGCCCTGCGGGCCGTGGAGAGCCGCATCGCCGCGCCGCTGGCCGATGCCGGGCTGACACTTTACGCCCAGCATGTCGACCGGCTCGACACCGGGGCGCTGGTCGATCTGTTCCGCAGCGAGGAAAATTCCTGCCTGCTCGGCACCGACGCGCTGCGCGACGGGGTCGACGTGCCGGGCCGCTCGCTGCGGCTGGTGGTGTTCGACAAGGTGCCCTGGCCCAAGCCGACCATCCTGCACAAGGCCCGCCGCGCCCGGTTCGGCAAGGGCTACGACGACCTCTTGACCCGGCTGCGGCTGAAACAGGCCTTCGGACGGCTGATCCGGGGCGCACAGGACAAGGGTTGCTTCGTCATCCTTGAGGCGGCGACGCCGTCGCGGCTGCTCAAGGCACTGCCGGAGCAAGCGCCGGTCCTGCGCTGTGGGCTGGCGGAGGCCGTGCGCGAAATCCGTGGGTTTCTTGGCGAAACCCGGTGACGGACGGGCGTCCGGACCTATACTAAGCATCACAAGAAAAGGTGCGGGTCATGAACGCGGCGGCGGAAGAGAACCTCTTCAGCAAGAACGAAACGGGCGACGGCGAAAGCTATGGCCGTCACACGACGGGCATTCTGCCCGGCCACGTGCTGAAGCGATTGATCCGCGCCCGGCGCGAGGTCGTGACTGCCGAGGATCTCGACGAAGCACAAATCCAGCCCGCGAGCATCGATCTGCGCCTCGGGCCGACGGCCTGGCGGGTGCGCGCCAGCTTCCTGCCGGGCCCCAACGCCACCGTGCGCGACAAGCTCGCCAACGCGGCGATGCACGAGATCGATCTGACCAACGGCGCCGTGCTGGAAACCGGCTGCGTCTATGTCGTGCCGCTGCTGGAAAGCGCGGAGTTCTCCTTTCGCGTCTCCGGCATCGCCAACCCGAAAAGCTCCACCGGGCGGCTCGATGTCTTCACACGACTCATTACCGATCAGGCGCAAAGCTTCGACCGCATCGAGCCGGGCTATCACGGACCGCTCTATGCCGAGATTTCGCCGCGCACCTTCCCGATCCTGGCGCGCAAGGGCTCGCGTTTGAACCAGTTGCGCGTGCGCCGCGGTTCGCCGCAGTTCACCGACACGCAGCTGAAGCGCCTCCACGAGGAAACGCCGCTGGTCGACGGCGATGCGAACATCGACAACGGTCTGGCGCTGAGCGTCGATCTCAAGGGCGAACTCGGCGCGCACACCGTCGGCTGGCGGGCCAAACGCCACACCGGCATCATCGACATCGACAAGCGCTCGGTGCTCGATCCGCTGGACTATTGGGACCCGATCCAGGCGAGCAAGTCGGGCACCATCGTTCTCGACCCCGACGAGTTCTACATCCTCGCCTCGCGCGAAGCGGTGGCGATTCCGCCGGAGTTCGCCGCCGAGATGGTGCCCTTCAATCCGCTGGTGGGCGAGTTCCTGGTGCATTACGCCGGATTCTTCGATCCGGGGTTCGGCTACCAGGCCGGCAAGCCGCCCGCGGCGCGCGCCGTTCTCGAGGTGCGCTCACGCGAGGTGCCGTTCATCCTGGAGCACGGCCAGATCATCGGGCGCCTGGTGTTCGAACGGCTGACCGAAGTGCCGTCCGAGGTCTATGGCGAGGGGCTGGGATCGCACTACCAGCGCCAAGGTTTGAAGCTTTCCAAACACTTCATCGGTTAACCCTGCCGACTTGTTGCCTTAAATCCACACGCCCCTGAAAAACGTGGGGTCAATATGAGGCAACCGTTGCGTCAATCTCCCAACTTTGAGCTACTTCGCGGGCTGCGGGTGTAACGGCATAGGGGGCTATAGCTCCGCAGCATTGTGGGTCCTTCTCGAAGGGGGCAGCATGAGGCGGCTACGGCGCGAGAACGCGCCGGCCGCCTCATGATTTTCCAGGATCAGGCCGCGCGCCATCTCCGGCGCGACGTTTCTGCTCAAATCGAACTCGTGATCGTCTCGTCGTCAATGCGCGCTGGCGGCAGTGACGTAGAGATCCTTTTCTCGATAGGCGATGTAGATATGGAGCTGACGCAGAATTCCCATGCCGATGATCAGGTCCGGCGCGTCGGGGCCCATCTGCGCCTGGCTGTCCGGGACCAACGTGATGTCGGGATTGTCGACGATCACATCGGCGAATGAAAGCTGCTTGAACGGATAACGGCGGGCGTTCTTGGTGCTGTTGGGACCCGGCACATGCTGCAGCTTGGGCGAATCGTCGCTCAGATCGAACATATCCTCGGCGCTCTCCAGGCTCATCACCGAACGGTCGGCGCCGGTATCGATAATCGCCTTCACATCCTGGCCGTCGAGCTGCACGTGAATGAAGATGTGATAGACGTCGTCCATCGTGAAGGGAATCTTCGCAATGGCGGTGGCGTCACGCGTCCAGTACACCACCTTGCCTTCGCAGTGATCTCTGGAAAACAGATTGAGCTTGGCGTTTGCGAAATCGAAATCGACGTCGAAAATGGCCAGGAATTCCGGGCCGATGATGCCATCGACGTCCGGCGGCATGGAACCGGCGGGCAGGAGGGGATATCTGAGGCGCGGCATCCTCAACTTCCCCAGCATGAAGCCCGGAAATGTCGTAAAGCGCCTGATGACGTGGCCGCCGAACATGGTGAGCCCGGACGCCGGCTCAATTTCCGTGGGCAGCCCGAGTTCCGCCGCCTTGTTCTCCGTCAGCATCGTGAAAATTCCGCCCGTATCGACGAGCATCGTCAGAGGATGATCGCCGATCGCAGCCGGCACCGTCACCCGGGTGACGTCCGATCCCATGTCGAGCGCAGCCACCCGTATCAGCTGGCATTTTTCTTCCGCCCGCGCTGGATGCGTCAGGCTCAGAAAACTCAGCGCCAGCATGGCGCAGACCGATTTCCGCATACCCCCTCCAACCCTGCGTTCACGGCACGCGCTTGATGTCCTCGCGTGCCGCGCGATATTCGACAAAATTGTGCGGACACTCGGTCACCGCCTGCTGAAGCAGAGTCTTGGCGGCGGCGGCATTGCTGCCGAGCTGCCATTCCGCAACGTAGAAATCGGCCTCGCATTTCTGGTTTGTCGCCGCGCCGGCATCGCCCTCGGCGGCCGCCTTGTAGACCGCGTCCACCGTCTCCTTGCCGCGCATGAAATCCAGCAGAGGCGCGGGCCAGTCATCCGCGTCGAGAGCGGAGACTTTCTTTGCGAAGGCGGTCGCGTCGAATGTTCCCGCGCGGGCGGCGGAAATGGCGAACCACAGCAGATTGTAGCTGGCCTTCGGAGCAAGCTTGAAGGCCTGCGCGTAATCGTCGGCGGCCGGCGCGAACTCTCCGCGATACCAGTGAAAATCGCCGCGCATTCTATAAAGCGGGGCAATCGGAGAAATCGCGAGCGCCGCATTCAGGTCCGCAAGCGCCGCGTCGGCGTTGCCGAGGCATCCGTTCGCGCGCGCCCGGACCATATAGGCATCCAGATACTGCGGCCGGAGCTTGAGCGCCGCATTCACATCGGCGAGCGCCGAGGCGCATTGCTGCGTCTGCAGATAGGCCTGCGCCCGCCCCACATAGGCGTTGGGGACATAGGCCGGCGCCAGATCGCCCGCCGTCAGCGCGCTGCTGTAGGAGGAAATCGCGAGTTTGACATCGCCAGCCCGCATGGCCTCGACGCCGCGGAAATAATCGTCGTAGGCGGCCGCACTGGCCGAGCCGACCAAGAACACGAGTGCAACGACAGCATAGCGCACCATCACCACTCCCCCACTGGTTGAAATCATATGGGGGCGGACAGTCGTTGGCAACGGGGCGGATCAGGCGGCGGCCACCGCGCGCGGATTGTAGTTGAGGATCGGGGCCAGCCAGCGTTCGGCTTCCTGCAGCGTCCAGCCCTTGCGGCGGGCATAGTCCTCGGCCTGGTCCTTCTCGATCTTGCCGACGCCGAAATAGCGGCTGTCGGGATGCGAAAAATAGAATCCGGAGACCGACGAGCCCGGCCACATGGCGAAGCTTTCCGTCAGTTTCACGCCGGCCCGCGCTTCGGCATCCAGCAGCTTGAACAGCGTGCCCTTCTCAGTGTGTTCGGGTTGTGCGGGATAACCGGGCGCCGGACGAATGCCGCGATAGGCTTCCGCGACCAGCTGATCGTTGGCGAGATTCTCATCCGGCGCATAGGCCCAGAATTCCCGCCGCACGCGTTCGTGCAGGCGCTCGGCGAAAGCTTCGGCGAGACGGTCGGCCAGCGCGCGCAGGAGAATGGCGGAATAGTCGTCCTTGTCGGCTTCGAAGCGCTTGATATGCGCTTCCTCGCCATGACCGGCGGTCACCACGAATCCGCCGATGTAGTCGTCCACGCCCGAAGGCGCGATGAAATCGGCCAGCGCCAGGTTGGGCTTGCCGCTGTCGCGCGACATCTGCTGGCGCAGCGTGTGCAGCGTGGCGATCGGGAATTTGCGCGCCTTGTCGCCGAAGACCAGGATGTCGTCGTCGCCTTGCGCATTGGCGGGAAAGAAGCCGAAGGCGGCGCGCGCCGTCAGCCATTTCTCGTCGACGATCTTCGCCAGCATCTTCTGCGCGTCGCCGAACAGCCCGCGCGCCGCGGCGCCGTATTTGTCGTCTTCCAGGATGGAGGGATATTTGCCGACCAGTTCCCAGGTCTGGAAGAACGGCGTCCAGTCGATGTAGCGCGCGATCTCGGCGAGGTCATAATTGTCGTAGGCGCGCACACCCATGAAGGTCGGCACCGGGGGGGCGTAGTTCGCCCAGTCGAATTTCGGTTTGTTGGCGCGCGCTTCGGCGAGCTTCAGACGGCGGCCGGGCGCGCGCTGGGCGGCGTGGGTGCGGGCGATCTCCTCGTATTCGCGGCGGACATTGGCGACGAAGTCAATGTTGGCGGTCTTGCTCAACAGGCTCGACGCCACACCCACGGCGCGCGAAGCGTCGGTGACATACACCGTCTGCCCGCGGCGGTAATTGGGATCGATCTTGACGGCGGTATGGACGCGACTGGTGGTGGCCCCGCCGATCATCAGCGGGATGCTAAAGCCCTGGCGTTCCATCTCGGCCGCCACATGGCACATCTCGTCGAGCGACGGCGTGATCAGGCCGGACAGGCCGATGATGTTGGCGCCTTTTTCCTGCGCGGTGTCCAGAATCTTCTGCGCCGGCGTCATCACGCCAAGGTCGATCACCTCGTAGCCGTTGCACTGAAGCACCACGCCGACGATGTTCTTGCCGATGTCGTGCACGTCGCCCTTCACCGTGGCCATGACGATGCGGCCAGCGGGCTCCTTGGTCTGGTTCAGCGCCTGCTCGGCCTCCATGTAAGGCAGCAGATAGGCCACGGCCTTCTTCATCACGCGGGCGGATTTCACCACCTGCGGCAGGAACATCTTGCCCGCGCCGAACAGGTCGCCGACCACGTTCATGCCGGTCATCAACGGGCCTTCGATCACGTCGAGCGGACGTGTGGCCAGCTGACGCGCTTCCTCCGTGTCTTCCACCACGAAGCCGTCGATGCCGTGGACCAGCGCATGGGTGATCCGCTCCTGCACCGGCAGCGAACGCCAGGCGGCATCCGCCACTTCGGCGACCGCGCCGCCGCCCTTGAACCGGCTGGCGAGATCGAGCAGGCGCTCGGTCGCGTCGGCGCGACGGTTGAACAGTACGTCTTCGATGCCCTCGCGCAGCGGCGTCGGGATGTCCTGATAGACCGCGAGCTGGCCGGCATTGACGATACCCATGTCCATGCCCGCCTTGACGGCGTGGAACAGGAACACGGAGTGCATCGCCTCTCGCACGGCGTCGTTGCCGCGGAACGAGAAGGAGAAATTCGAGACGCCGCCGGAGACATGGACGTGCGGGAGCTCC
Source organism: Alphaproteobacteria bacterium (assembly GCA_027456965.1). Taxonomy (GTDB): domain Bacteria; phylum Pseudomonadota; class Alphaproteobacteria; order Micropepsales; family Micropepsaceae; genus Rhizomicrobium. Next base: position 8,726 of record DAIDUA010000174.1, read on the forward strand.
TTGCGGATACGTTCCGCCGCCTCGATGAAGGCCACACCGTATTCGTTATGCTCCTCCAGCCCCGTTGCGACTGCGAAGATGTTGGGATCGAAGACGATGTCTTCCGGCGGGAAGCCGACCTGGTTCACCAGGATCTCATAGGCGCGCTTGCAGATGTCGAATTTGCGCTCGCGGGTGTCGGCCTGGCCCTGCTCGTCGAAAGCCATGACCACGACGGCGGCGCCGAAGCGGCGCACTTCCCGGGCGCGCGCGACAAACGCCTCCTCGCCTTCCTTGAGCGAGATCGAATTGACGATGGCCTTGCCCTGGGTGCATTTGAGGCCGGCTTCGATCACGCTCCATTTGGAGCTGTCGATCATCAGCGGCACTTTTGCGATGTCCGGCTCGCCGGCAATCAGATTGAGGAAGCGCTTCATCGCGGCCTCGGAATCGATCAGACCCTCGTCCATGTTGACGTCGATGATCTGCGCGCCGTTCTCGACCTGGTTGCGTGCGACTTCCAGCGCGGCTTCGTAATCGTTGGCGGTGATCAGCTTGCGGAACTTGGCCGAGCCCGTGATGTTGGTGCGCTCGCCGATGTTCACGAAATTCATGTCGGGCGTCAGGGTGAAGGGTTCGAGGCCGGAGAGCCGCAGATAGTGCGGCTTCTCGGGAATGGCGCGCGGAGTGACGCCTGCGATCGCTTCCGAGAACGCCTTGATGTGTGCCGGCGTGGTGCCGCAGCAGCCGCCGACGATGTTGACCAGGCCCGAGCGCGCGAACTCGCCGATCTTCTCGGCCATCTGTTCCGGCGTGTCGTCATAGCCGCCGAATTCGTTGGGCAGGCCGGCATTGGGGTGGGCGCTGACCAGCGTATCGGCGACGCCAGCGAGCTCCGCCACATATTGGCGCATTTCCTTGGCGCCGAGCGCGCAGTTGAGGCCGACGGCAAACGGGCTGGCGTGCCGCACCGAATGCCAGAAGGCCTCCGGCGTCTGGCCCGTCAGCGTGCGGCCCGACAGGTCGGTGATCGTGCCGGAAATCCACACCGGCAGGCGCTCGCCCAGCTCTTCGAAAGCTTCCTCGATGGCGAAGATCGCCGCCTTGGCGTTCAGCGTGTCGAAGATCGTCTCGATCATCAGCAGGTCGGCGCCGCCCTTGATCAAGCCCAGCGCGGCCTCGCGATAGGTGCGGCGCAGTTCGTCGAAGGTGATGTTGCGGAAAGCGGGATCGTTGACATCCGGCGAGATGGACGCGGTACGGTTCGTCGGTCCGAGAATGCCGGCCACCAGCCGGGGACGGTCGGACGTCGTGCGCGCATCGCAGATCTCGCGCGCCAGCTTCGCGCCTTCGAAGTTCAACTCGCCGACCAGATGCGCCAGACCGTAATCGGCCTGCGAGGTCTCGGTCGCCGTGAAGGTATTGGTCTCGATGATATCGGCGCCGGCCGAGAGATAGGCGTCGCCGATCTCGCGGACGATGTCGGGTCTGGTCAGCGTCAGAAGGTCGTTGTTGCCCTTCAACTCGCTGGTGTGGTTGGCGAAGCGCGGGCCACGGAAATCGTCTTCGCCGAGCCTGTAACCCTGGATCATCACGCCCCAGGAGCCGTCGAGCAGCAGGATGCGCTTCCGCGCTTCCTCCCTCATCCAGCGAATGCGTGCGGCGCGGTCGAAACTCATGACAATTCCTTTGGCGCCAACCCGAGTATGCGGCACGTCGCGTAGGTCAGGTCGGCCTGGTTGAGGGTGTAGAAGTGAAACTGGTCGAAGCCATGGGCGCAAAGCTCCTGCGCCTGCTCGGCGAGCACGGCCGCCGCGACAATGCGCCGGCTTTCGAGATCGTTGTCGAGACCTTCGTAGAGGCTGGCAAGCCACGGCGGAATGCTGGCGCCGCAGCGCGCCGCCATGCGCGCAATGCCCTTGAAATTGGTCGACGGCATCAGGCCCGGCACGATCGGCGCGGAGATGCCCGCCGCGGCAGCCCGGTCGCGCAGGCGTGCGATGGCATTGTTG
>DAIDUA010000175.1 GCA_027456965.1 Alphaproteobacteria bacterium
GTGGAAGGTAATGCTCGCTTCGTCGCGCCTGTCGTGCTGACCAACACCGCGACGGCGCACCATCTCGTAGTCGAGGCCGAACGCATACTCAACTTCCAGCCGCCGAACCTCCTCCTTTTGGACGGTCAGCTGATTCCAGAACTCCTGACATAGCCCCCGCCGTCTCCGTCGAGAACCCCGCCGCATAGCTCGGCGCGCCTGCGGACCCAAACCTGTCCGCTTTTTTCTCGCGCCGGTCTGCCATCGTTTACGCATGGCAAGACCAGGCGACCTCCCCGAACTCTTCTCGCAGGCAAGCGATCCGGCGAGTCTGGTCCACATCAACGGACGTTGCTTGCTCCAAACCCGCGATGAGCGCCGCGTCGTCAGCATGCTCGGGATCGTTCTGGCACAATACGCCGTCGGGGATCGCATGTCCGAAGCGCACGCCATGGTCAACCTCGTCGAGCAAGGCCACGCCGACCAGAACGACGTGGCACGCGCATTCGGGCACTCGCCGCGAACCGTGCGTCGAGCTCAGGAACGTTTCGCGCAAGGCGGCCTGGCTGCATTGGCGCGGACGATCGGCTATCCCAAGGGCCGCCGCCGCTTGCCGCAGACGCGCGACCGCCTGGTCAGCTGCCTTAAAACCGAAGGCCGCTCAAACTACGAGATAGCCCGCCGCATCGGCGTCACCGAGAAGGCGATCCGCAAGCAGCTCAAGCGCCTGGGCTGGCGGACGCATCTACCCGAACAGCCGGGCCTCGCGTTGACCCACGGCACGGACCCAAACCTGTCCGCTTTCGCCGATGCCTCCGTCGAGAACACCCCGGCGTCCGCCTCGCCGACCGCGGACCCAAACTTGTCCGCTTCCGGCAAGGCGCCCCTCTCGCTCGATCACGATCCAGGCAACCGCGCCATGGACCGCCTGCTGGCCCGGGCCGGCCTTATCGATGACGCCCTCCCGTTATTTCGCCCCGGCATGGGCGTTCCCCGCGCCGGCGTCTTGCTGGCCATCCCAGCGCTGACCAAGACCGGCGTCTTCGACTGCGCCAAGCTCGTCTTCGGCGACATCGGGCCGGCCTTCTACGGCCTGCGCACGACTGTCTTGACGCTCATCCTCATGGCGCTCCTACGCATCAAGCGCCCGGAAGCTCTCAAAGAACACGCTCCGTCGAACCTCGGCCGTCTGCTCGGCCTCGACCGCGCCCCGGAGGTCAAGACCCTGCGCCGCAAGCTCTCGGCGCTGGCCGCCTGCGGCCGTGCCGTCGAATTCGGCCGCGAGCTCGCCCGTCGCCGCATCGAGGCGCGAGGCGACGCCATCGGCTTTCTGTACACCGATGGCCATGTTCGCGTCTACCACGGCAAACATCCCATTCCCAAGGCGCACGTCGCCCGCATGCGCATCGCGATGCCGGCCACCTCGGACTACTGGGTCAACGACCGTGACGGCGAGCCGCTCTTCGTCGTCACCGCCGAGGCCAACGCCGGCATGGTGCGCATGCTCCCGCCCCTGCTCGCCGAGATCCGCGCGCTCATCGGCGAGCGCCGCATCACCATCGTCTTCGACCGCGGCGGCTGGAGCCCCAAGCTGTTCCGCGACATCATCGACCAGGGCTTCGACATCCTCACCTACCGCAAAGGGCGCTCACCGAAAATCGCGCGCAGTCGCTTCCGCGACCATTCTGCCGTTATCGACGGCCGAAAGATCGCTTACACGTTGTCCGATCAGGGCGTCGCGCTGCTCGGCGGAAGCTTGCGGCTGCGCCAGGTCACGCGTCTGAGTGAGGATGGACATCAGACCCAAATCATCACCTCTCGCCGAGATCTGCCCGCCGTGGAAGTCGCCTACCGCATGTTCGAACGCTGGCGCCAGGAAAACTTCTTCAAGTACCTGCGCGAGGAATACGCCCTCGACGCTTTGGCCGATCACCAATTCGAGGCGGCCGATCCCGCACGCAGCGTTCCCAACCCCGCGCGATACGCCTTGGACCACAAGCTGCGCCTGGCGCGCCTGGAACTCCAACGCCTGGCCTCGCAGTACGGCCTGGACGCGCTGGCCAACGTCGAGACCAAGCGCCGCACCATGCGCGGCTTCAAGATCGCCGCCTCGGCGGGGGGCCGCGCCATCGCGGCGGCGGAACTCAGCGTCGCTCAATTGGAACGCCGCCGTTCGCGCCTGCCTCACCGCGTTCCCGTCTCGCAAGTCGTCGATGGGCAAGTCGTTCGTCTTGCCACCGAGCGCAAGCATCTGACCAACTGCCTCAAAATGGTCGCCTACCAGGCCGAGGGCGAGTTGGTCCGCCTCGTCGGCGAGCACTATCGCCGGGCCGAGGACGAAGGCCGCACGCTCGTTCAGACCGCCCTCGCCGCGGCCGCCGATCTGATCGTGACCAAGACGGAGTTGCGCGTCGTTCTCGCGCCCTTGAGTTCCCAGCACCGTTCCACGGCGGTGGCCGCGCTCTGCGCGGAACTCAACGCCGGCGCGACCGTATTCCCGGGCACGAAACTGCGGCTGCGTTACAGCGTGGCGGCCGGCGTTTGAGCGAAAAAGCGGACAAATTCGGCGGGGGCTATGTCAGGAGTTCTGGATTCTTCATGCTCTGAGTATGCGCGGGCAAAGGCCCCGGCGCCTGGGGCTTTCGGGATCCCGCCGAGGGACCTGAGGGCCTATCGGGACGAGGGAGGCTCCCGCGCGGGCGCGGGTCACGGGAGCCATCGCGATGCGGTTCTTCAAGGTCAGGTCGCCGAGCCGCTCCGGTTCAAATAAGGTGCTCATTCTCGGAT
>DAIDUA010000176.1 GCA_027456965.1 Alphaproteobacteria bacterium
CTGGAAGAGGCTGGCGAACAGGATATCGAATGGCTGGCGGCGCGCGATGTGGCGCTGCTCACGCTGCTCTACGGCGCCGGTCTGCGCATTTCCGAAGGCCTGAGTCTGAAGCGCGGCGACGTTCCGCTCGGCGCCTCGCTCAGCGTGCTCGGCAAGGGCCGCAAGGAGCGCAGCGTCCCGCTTCTTCCCGCGGTGCGCGACGCGATCCAACATTACGCCGCGCTGATTCCCTTTGCCGGCGCGCGCGGCGATGCGCTGTTTTTGTCCCGCCGCGGCAAACCGATGAGCGCGCGCGAAGCCCAGGCCCTGATGCAAAGATTGCGCGGACGGCTGGGACTTTCCGACCGCGCCACGCCGCACGCCTTGCGGCATTCCTTCGCCACGCATCTGCTCGCCAATGGCGGGGATTTGCGCGCGGTGCAGGAACTGCTGGGCCACGCCTCGCTGTCGACCACGCAGACCTATACCGAGATCGACACGCGCAAGATGATGGATGTCTACCAGCGCGCCCATCCGCGCGGCACCTAGATGGCGTCGGTATGTTCGTCTTGCGCGCCATGGATGATGCGTTCGCCGTGCCAGTGGCGCGCCAGTAGCAGCGCAAGGCCCATCGCCACCAGACCCATGGCCGACATCAGAAAATAGGCATGTCCGCCATAGGCGGCGTATAGGCGCCCCGAGGCGAAGGTCGCGATGCCCATCAGGATGCCGGCCGAGCAGACGAAATAGAGGCTTTGCGCCGTGGCGGCCAGGCGCGGCGGCACCGCCCGCAGAATGAAATACATGGCGCCGAGATGCGCCAGCGCGAACGTCGCTCCATGCAGGAATTGCGCGAGGACGACGATCGGCAGCGGCGGGTTCAGGCCGAGGAGGGTCCAGCGCACCGCGCAGCCCAGCCCGCCATAGAACAGCAGTCTGGTCGGTCCGATGACGCGCAGCACCCGCAACGACTGGGAGAACAGGGCGATCTCGGCGAACACGCCCAAAGGCCAGAGAATGCCGATCAGCAGGCCGGAATAGCCGAGCGTGTGCCAGTACAATCCGCCATAGCCGTAATAGAAGGCGTGGCTTGCCTGATCGAAGCTGGCCGCTGCCAGGAACAGCAGGAAGACGCCAGAACGCAGCAATTCGCGGGTCTCGCCCAGCGTCTTGCGCAACCGTCCCGCAAGATCGCCGCGCGGACGGTCGAGCGGCGCCGCCGGCAGGCGCAGCGTGGAGACCAGGCAGAGGACCGAGCTTGCGGCAAGCCAGACCGCGACCGTGCGCATGCCGAAATGCCAGACACAGGCGCCGCCGATGATGTTGGCGACGACGAAGGCCGACGACGCCCACAATCGCACGCGGCCGTAGTCGAACCCGTAGCGCTCGGAAAACCGCACGCTGACACTTTCGAGCAGGGGAACCGCCGCGCCGTTCGCCACGGTGGCGGGCACGCTGGTGAGCAGGATTACGAGCGGCATGGCGGTGAAATTCAGCGCGCCATAGCCGATCACCATCACCCAATAGAGGACGATCATGACGATGCGCCGGTCGTTGCGGGCATCGGCGATGATGCCGCTGGCCGGCCCCACCAGCCCGCGCAGCAGCAGGCCCGCCGACAGGATGATCGCCAGCATGTCGGGCGACACGCCGCGCCAGGCGAGCCAGGCGCCGAAGAACGGCGTGAAGACGCCGCTGACCAAGCCTGAAGCGGCTTGGCTCATGCCCAGACGGCGCGTGATCCTCTTCACGGAATGTCTATCCGTAGAATCAAATTGCTTTCCGCACCAATGAATCCCATCGCACCGCGGAACACTACCCGCCAACGGTTCGTGCATCCTCCGGCTGGCACGCACCCGTTTTAGCAGCGCTTCCCCTGGAGATCGTGCGCTGCCACTGTCGGGGATTTCGGCTGGTTTTGGCCCGCTGTCCGGGCAAACTTGCCGCTTTTGACGCGCCAGTCCTCGCACCAAGCCACTTATTGCTGTTGCAGGGGACCCGTCCGATGCGTATTTTCGCGCGCCTTCGGGCCGCCTTAGCTCAGCCGGTAGAGCACCGCATTCGTAATGCGGGGGTCGGGTGTTCGAGTCACCCAGGCGGCACCATCACCAGACGCTGCGCAGCCAATCGATATAGCGGTTGAAGTCCTCGCGCCGGACCTGGAGATTGCGCCAGACGGGCTGCGCCGCCGCGGCCAGGTTCTGTCCGCCGTCCGTCAGATGCAGACCCTGCCGGGTGGACCGCTCGATGCGTTCGAGGCGGCCATCGCGGGTGCCATAGACCGGAATCTCGTTCAGGATGCTTTCGGCGAACCAGCCGTCTGGATCACCCGCAAGGTATTGTTGTGGCAACGTTTTTCCGATCGGCAAGCCCTCGCCATCGGCCAGCGCATGGGCCAGATGGGCGGCTTCCGGCAGCGAACGCGCCTTATTGTCCCGCCATTCGCGCACACGGTGCGTCGGCTTGAGATAGCCAGATAATGCTGTAAGAAACATGGTTCACAGCGCCCCGTCGGGGGCGTTCCTTCCGCTGCGGCGAACGACCGTAAGTGTGATATATAATATATGCATTGTTACGCGTTCGCTAATAGGAAGAATACCTAACCTCCGTCCCGTGCAGCCTGGAGCATAACTAGCAATGGTTACCACATGATCTCGGCGGCGCAGCTCAGGGCGGCGCGGGCGCTTCTCGGAATTGACCAGCGGGACTTGGCCGACATCGCCGGCCTGTCCGTGCCGACGATTCAGCGCATGGAAGCCAGCGAAGACGTGATCCGGGGCAATGTGGATTCGCTGATGAAGCTCATCGCCGCGCTGAACACGGCGGGCATCGAACTCATCGGCGAAGGCGCCGTCAGCACCGACGGCGGCCGCGGAGTCCGGCTGAAAAAGTAGTGCCTTTCAGCATTTCCTGGTTTTTGTGCCGAGCGGCCAGATTTCCATCGCGCCGACGAACCCGGTGACCTTGTCGCCGTCTTCGGACAGCGGCAGCGCGAGGGCTTCGATCTCCCAATGATCCGTGTCTTTGTAATCCGAGCGGACGGGACCGACCGCGGCGGGCTGCTTGTGTTCGACGCAATGCGTCAGCGTACGTTTCATCCGCTCGAAGAATGGACTTTCGGGAACGCCGGACAGCAGCGAACCGGCAAAGCGTTTGCCCAGGAATTGGATGATTCGGTCGCCGGCCAGGCGGAAGCGGAAGTCCGCGCCGTCGTCGACGACATCGATCGTCCATATCCAGGGCGACAGAGCCCGCACATGGCCGAGCGTGATCTCTTCGCGTTTCGGCGCCATGCGGTCGCCCTTCAATTCCCGCCAAAGCGCATGCAGGGCCCGGGACTTTTCGCCGACGGCGGACTCGGCAGGTTTGAGGTCGCTGTGCAGTGTCATCCTTTTCTCGATCAAGTTGACGCACGGACTCAAAACGCCAACCGGCCAGAAGGTTGACATGCAGAACATCCGCAGTCGTGTGCGGGGCGCGCGCTCTAAGCGCCAATTGTGGCGAGAGTTGGAGTGACCTGCGCCACGATTGGAACCCTGCGAGACCTCTCTCAAACCTTTGTCGGATGGTGGTTTGATGCCAAGCGTGCTACCGGAACCGTTATGGCCAGTACTCATCCGGTGATTCGTGTAAAACCTCGCGAAGGTCGGCGCGCCGTGGCTGTTCTCCAACGAAATTGACATGACAGCCAAGACGCTGGCGCAGGGCGCCGTGGTGAATGTGCTGGGCGACGACGGGCGTGTCTTCGGCACGGGCACCTTCAACGCCAAGAGCCTGATCGCCGTCCGTCTGCTCGATCCGGCCGCCGACGTCGCGCTCGATACGGCGTTTTTCGCGAAGAAGCTGCAGCGCGCCTTGTCGCTGCGTGAAACCCTCTACGATGCGCCCTATTACCGTCTGGCGAACGCGGAAGGCGACGGGCTTCCCGGCCTCACCATCGACCGCTTCGGCGACACCTGCGTCGTGCAGGTCACCACCGCCGGCATGGAGTCTCTGCTCGATCCGCTGCTCGCGGCGCTCGACGAAGCGCTCGGGCCCGTCAACGTCATCCTGCGCGCCGATGCGCCGGCGCGGACGCTGGAAGGTCTCGAACTCTATGTGCGCGCGGCCAAAGGCGATGCCGGGCGCATCGCGGTGGAAGAAAGCGGCGTGCGCTATTTTGCCGATCTGGAGGGCGGTCAGAAGACCGGCTGGTATTACGACCAGCGCGACAACCGCGCCTTCGTCTCATCCTTGTCGCGCGGCCGGTCGGTGCTGGACGCCTATTGCTATACCGGCGGCTTCGCGCTGGCCGCGGCCCGTGCCGGCGCGAAAGATGTCGCGGGTCTCGACAGTTCGGCGCCCGCGCTCGCTCTGGCGCAGGACGCCGCCGCGGCGAACGGCTTGCGCTGCAAATTCGTCAAGGCCGACGTGTTCGAGGAACTGGAGCGGCTGTGGGCCGCGCGCGAGAACTTCGATGTGGTGGTCGCCGATCCGCCGCCCTTCGTGAAATCGAAGAAGGATCTGGAACCCGGCGCCAAGGCCTATCGCAAGCTGGCGCGGCTGGCCGCCAGCGTCACCGCGCCGTGCGGGTTCCTGCTGCTCGCCTCATGTTCGCACAACATTCCGCTCGAACGGTTCCTGTCGGAATGCGCCGCCGGCATTTCCCGCGCCGGCCGTCCGGCGCGGCTGATCCGCCAGTCCGGCGCGTCAGGCGATCATCCGGTCCATCCGATGCTGCCGGAAAGCGCCTATCTGAAGGCGCTGGCCTACATGCTCGATTGACGGTCAGGGCGCGGACAAACCGCTGCGCCTGCTCCACGCCGCAAAACCGACCGCAGTCTCAGGCATGCGGAAGTCGTTGCGCGCTTCAATGGACTCATTGTCGAAGACCATTGTCGTGTTGTCCGGCTTGAAGGCCGGCCATAACGGCAGGTCCGCGCCGTTCGGATCGCCGGTCTTGGCGAAGTTCGTCCAATAGTCCTGCACCTTGGCGATCACTTTCTGGTCGTTGTCGGTGATGCCGCCCGTCAGAAGATTCACGAAGAACCCGAGATTCAGTCCGCGCGTGCCGAACACATAGGGAATTTCCCCGGCATGATCGACGCCTTTGAAGCGCGAACGGAAATTCTCGGCGATATAGGCGAAATGATAGACATAGGACGGCGCGCCTTGCGCGGCGACGAAGTCGGCCAGGCCCTGCGCACCGGCGCCGAACACCTCGTCGTCGAACAGCTTTTTGCCGAATTCTTTGTCGCTGAGCCTGCCGTTCTGCTCGTACAGCGCGCGGACGTCCGCCTCGTGCGGGCCGAGCGCGGCGATCATCGCCTGCGGCGTGTAGCCGATGTACCGCATCAGGCTCGCTTCGTTGCTGTTCCACCCTGTGAGGAAGGGAACTTTGGCGATTTCGCCTTTGGCGAATTGCTCCGAGACCTGGCCGGGGATGATCGTGCCGTCGACGTCGGGCGCCACGTCACGGCCCACGCCGTGGGCCTTTTCGTCGGCCACGATGTCGCGTGCCGGCAGCGCCCGCAAGGTTTCGAGCGCGGTCGCGCCGCCAGCCCCGTGTTTCGCGGCGAAGGCGCTGGTGATGTCGCGCGCCTTCGCCCTGGTCCTGGTGGCGATCAGGCCCAGACCCGATTCCGAGATCGCTTTGGCGAACAGCCCGCGCGCGGCGGGCGATGTCATCAAGTCGTTGACGCTCATCGCCCCGGCCGACTCGCCGAAGATGGTGACGTTGGACGGATCGCCGCCGAAGCGCGCGATGTTGGCCTGCACCCATTTGAGCGCTGCGATCTGATCCATCAATCCGTAATTGGCGGCCGCTTCGCCGGGAATGTTCTGTCCGAGGCCCGTCAGGTCGAGAAAGCCCAGGAGACCGACGCGATAATTGAAGGTGACGACGATCACGCCGTGCTTTGCCAGATCGGTGCCGTCATAGATCGTCATGGCCGAACCGCCGGCGCGGAACGAGCCGCCGTAAATCCATACCATCACAGGCAGCTTGCCGCGCACGTCCGGCGTCCACACATTGAGGCTGAGGCAATCCTCGCTTTGCGCGAGATCTCTCGTGCGCGAGGTGCGCGGCTGCGGACAGATGGGACCGAAGGCGCGGGCATCGCGCGTACCGGTCCAATCCGGCGCCGGCTGCGGCGCCCGCCAGCGCCAGGCGCCGCCCGGCGGCGCCGCGAAGGGAATGTCGCGGAACACGGCGATGCCGTCTTCGGTGCCGCCTTGCAGCGCGCCTTGCCGCACGGCGAGGGCGGGTTCGCCGGCGCCTGCGGACGCGGCAAACAGCAGGCCGGCTACGGCCGCCAGGATCGCACGGCGCATCGAAAAATCCTTTTCGCTGCCTACGGACTGTCGAGAGCTTCCGCTCAGCGGGCAAGAGCCGCCGATCCGGCCGCTGCCGCAACGTCGCCCTATATCGTGACCTGGGTGCCAAGCTCGACCACGCGGTTGGGCGGCAGGTGATAGAAGCGCGCCGGCGACAGGGCGTTCGACGCCAGCTGCATATAAAGCCAGGTGCGCCAGCGTCCGAGCACGGGATGTTCGGACGGCACCAGGGTCTCGCGGCCGGTGAAGAAGGTGGTCGTTTCCGGATCGACCACGAGGCCATAGGGGCGCGCCTCGGTCAACGCGCGCGGCACGTCGGGCGTCTCGAAGAAACCGTGATGAATATGCACCGAGAAGAAGCCCTTGCCGAGCTTTGCCACTTCGATGCGCTTGTCGGGCGGCACGAAGGGGGTGTCGTCGACCATCACCTGGGCCACGACCACGCGCTCGTGCAGGACTTTGTTGTGCTTGAGGTTGTGCAGCAGCGCGCCGGGCACTGCATCGGCGCGCGCGGTGAGGAACACCGCGGTGCCCGCCACGCGCATCGGCGTTTTCTCGGCGCGCTCCAGGAACAGTTCCAACGGCATCGATTCGCGCCGGATGTGGTCCAGATGGACGCGCCGCCCCAGCCTCCAGGTCTCCATGACGATATAGACGAACGCGGCGATGAACAGCGGCAGCCAGCCGCCTTCGGCGATCTTGAGCGCGTTGGAGGAGAGGAATGCCAGATCGACCAACGTCAGGGCGCCGAAAAGCGGGATGACCACCCATTTCTTCCAGTGCCAGAGTTTGACCGCGACCATGCCGACCATGATCGTGCTCAGGAACATGACGCCGGTGACCGCGATGCCGTAGGCCGCCGCCAGCGCGTTGGAGCTCTTGAAGATCAGCACGATCAGCACGACGCCGGTGCACAGATAGGCGTTCATGCGCGGCACATAAATCTGGCCGTAGTCGGTGGCCGAGGTGTGGCGGATTTCAATGCGGGGCAGCATGCCCAGCTGCACGGCCTGGCGGGTGATCGAATAGACGCCCGAGATCACCGCCTGCGAGGCGATGATGGTGGCGATGGTGGCGAGCAGCACCAGCGGATAATGGGCCCAGTGCGGCGCCACCGCATAGAACGCGACGTCCGCCTTGCGGGGATCGTGCAGCAGGGCCGCGCCTTGCCCGAAATAGTTCAGCAGCAGAGATGGCAACACGAAGGTGAGCCAGGCGAGGCGGATCGGATGTTTCCCGAAATGTCCCATGTCGGCATAGAGCGTTTCGCAGCCGGTCACCGCCAGCACCACCGAGCCTAGCGATACGAAGGCCGTCCAGGGTTCGCGCACGAACAGGTCCAGGCCATAGGTGGGGCTCAAGGCCCAAAGGATCCGGGGCGTGCGGATGATCGCGGCGAAACCCAAGGCGCCGATCACGATGAACCACAGCACCATCACCGGCCCGAACAATCGTCCGACCAGCGCCGTGCCGCGCGACTGGATCATGAAAAGGCCGATCAGGATGGCGAGCGACAGCGGCAGGACCAGCGGCTCGAACGCCTTGCTTTCGACGCTCAGGCCTTCCACTGCGCTGAGCACGGAGATGGCCGGCGTCAGCATGCCGTCGCCGAAGAACAGCGCCAGGCCCAGGATCGCCGCCGTGCCGATGGCCAGTTTGACGCCCCGCCCCAAGCCCTGCAGGCGATGGGCAAGCGAGGCCAGGGCCAGGATGCCGCCTTCGCCGTCATTGTCCGCGCGCATGATCAGGAGGACGTATTTCAGCGTCACCACGATGATCAGCGACCACACGATGAGCGACACCACGCCCATGATGGCCGACTGGATCGGGACATGCTCGCCCGCGGCCAGCGCCGATTGGCGCAAGGCGTAAAGCGGGCTGGTGCCGATATCGCCATAAACGACGCCCAGCGCCGCCAGCGTCAGAGTCGCCTTGCGCTTCCAGTTGTCCGCCTGCACGGGCTGGTGACCGTGCTCGAGCCGGCCCGGCAAAGCCTCAAGCGGATCGTTGGCCGCGGCGGCGGCGGTTTGTGTGTTGTTGTCGGTGTTCACGGCACTTCGCGGTGGACGCTCATCCGTCGGTGGGGCTTGGCACAGCTTGTCTTGGCGTCTTGGTCGCCTTTTCGGGCAGGCCTCGCCGGGGCCGTCCCCGCGAGGGCGCGGACCATAGTCCGGCTCGCCCCAATGACAAAGAGGGGGGAGGCAGAATCGCGTATAAAAATCGCAATATCTTGGAATAATTGAATTATTTTCTATTTCAGCGTGGCGTCGTCGGCCACGAGGCCGTCTGTATCGTCGTTCTGATCATC
>DAIDUA010000177.1 GCA_027456965.1 Alphaproteobacteria bacterium
CCGACCTCGCCGCCGCGGTTGATCATGCTGGCGAGGCACGCCTCCACCACCTTCTTGTTCTTCCGCAGCCAGGCCTTGTCGCCGGTCTTCGCCATGTAGCAGGCCGCGGTCAACGTCCAGTTGCACAGCTGCTCGACCGTCATGTAGCTGAAGGTAGAGGTCAGGTTGGCGAGTTCGTAGCTGGAACGGCCCTTGGGCGCGAAATTGTTGTGGGCGCCCATGTCGTGGCAGAACGAAAGCCCGCCCTTCTTCTTGTCATAGGGACGCGCCAGCTGCGCCGCATCGGGCGGCGGCGGCGGTTGCGAGGGATCGTGTTCGTGCGATGAGAGCTGCACCTCGCTTTTGTAGATCTTGACCTCGTCGGTGTAGCTGTAGAGCCGCACGAAATTGTCCAGCAGGTTCTTCACCAGCCACGGATTATGGTCGAGCTCCCAGAACACGTGGTCGACCGCGAGGTCGAGCGTGTTCATCATGCAGTACTCGCCTTCGTTCACCACCCAGAACGGCTGCTTGTCGACATCGAGCAGCTGCGTCGATCCGTAGTAGCTGTGCGTGGCGTGGCTGATCATGAACTTCTGGTCGTCCGACAGCTTTGAGCCTTCCAGCTTGGCGTCGAGCCTTTTGGCGGCGGCCATCAGCTTGCCGGCGCGATCGAGCCCGGCGCCGAGCACGTCCGTCAGGTCGCTGTAGTAGCGGGTGTAGAGATATTTGCCCGAGATTCCGGTGGTGACCGGGGCTTCCAGATAGGAACCGATCGCGAGCGTCATGGTGTACTTCTTGCCCGGCGGCACTTCGAAGCCGACGCCTGGGCACGAGCCCAAGAGGTGCACCGGATTGTATTTCTCGCGGATGCCGTCAGTGGCCGACCAGCGCATGAAGTCGAACGGCGCTGGCGCGGCGCCCTTCTTGCCGTCCGTGATGTCGCTGACCTCGGCGGCGACGCCGGCCTCGCGGCGGAAGGCGAATCCGACACGCTTCTTCGAGCCCAGATCGTCGGTGATCATGCGCGGGCCGGGGCGCGAATGGTTGAGGGCGAAGATGCCGGTCTTGGGCTTTTTGCCCTTGGTGTTGTCGACAATGAGCTGCGCCACCACGGCCGGCAGGAGGCCGTCACGCATCTCCTCTTTGGAGGACTTGGCCGGATCGGGGATCGGTCCGAACGGGGTGTAGACGGTGAAGGTGAGATCGCCGGCCTGCCAGCTGTCGCTGGCCCAGCTGTAGAAGCGCGTGATCTCCTTGTCGGTGAACGGCACGGCGTCGGGGCGCACATTGGCTTCCGAGGGACCGGCGGTGAAGGCCTCCACCGCGGTCGAGGCGGCGCCGACATAGAACGGCAGGCACTTGAGCGGCGCGTCGGCATAGCGGTCGCCGTCGATCACGCCGATGAAGACTTCCTGGTCCGCCGGCTGTCCGATCTGCAGGCCGATGCCGCCCTTGGTCCCCGGATTGCCACAGGTGAAGCTCATGAAAGCGCCCATGGGGGAATGCTGGGCGTTGAAGCCGATGGAGCCGGTTATTTTCGTCATGGGTTCTCTCCCGACGTTATTCGTTGTGGATGGGGCACGCGGTGGACGGGGCTCCCATTCGGGAGCCCCGCACATGACGATTACGAAGCAAACTTCTTGCGGCGTTCCGCAAGCTCGGCGGCGATCTTCGTATTTTCTTCGCGATTGAGGGGATAGATCAGCAGCAGTGCCGCCGCGACCAGGAACGACAGGCCGGCATAGAGACCACCGGTCAGCACCACGCCGTGGATGGCTTCGGGCGTCTGCGTGACCGCCTTGGCGGCATAGCCATAATACCCGTAGATCCATCCGACGAGCGACTGGCCGATGGTCAGGCCAACCCACAGGGCGAACACCACCGCGGACGTCACCATGCCGGAGGCGCGCCTGCCCGTCTTCCATTCGCCGTAGTCGGCGACATCGCCCATCATCGACCACAGCACCGGACCCGAGATACCGAACGAGAACTGGCGCACGCTCTCCAGGCCGATCACGGTCATGCCGTTGTGCGGCGGTACGAAGATCAGCGCCACGGTCAAAATGCCCGTCAGCAGCATGCTGATGAGGAAGAGCTGACGCTTGCCCGTGCGCACGGAAATCCAGTTCGAACACGCCACGCCGATCAGGAGCGAGATCAATCCGAAGCCGTTCACCCAGGAGAACAGGGGGCCTTGCATCCATGAAGGCAGGCTGCCTTCGCCCTGGTAGAGCGAGCAGTAGGCGAACATGGCGTTGCCGCGCATCACCAGCGCTGTGAAATAGAACAGCGTCACCAGGAACAGGATCATCCACGCCTTGTTGACGAACAGGTCTGCCAAGTCCTGCGAGAACGAGGTCTTCTGCTTCGGGTCGGGCAACACCCGCTCCTTGGTGGTGAGGAAGGCGACGACGAACAGCACCATGGCGACGAGCATCAAGATGCCCATGGTGTATTCGTAACCGCGCGCCAGATCGGCCGGGTTCTTGGAGCCGCCGGCGAAGACGTTGATCAGCGGAATCACCAGGCTCGCCACGATGAAGCCTGCCGAATTGGCGGCGATCTGGCGGTATTGCGAGGCGCTGTTGCGCTCATCGGGATCGTCGCTGATCACCGCATTGAGCGACGCGTAGGGCACGTTGTTGATCACGTAGACGATTCTGAGCAGGCCGTAGGTGACCCAGGCGTAGATCAGTTTGGCGGCTGGAGACATGTCGGGGGTCGTGAAGGTCAACACGCCGATGATGCCAAACGGCAGCGCCGTCCAGATCAGCCAAGGCCGGAACTTGCCCCATTTCGTGTTGGTGCGGTCGGCGATCACGCCCATAATCGGGTTGACGAAGGCCACTGCAATACCGATCACAAAAAACATCGTCGCGGCCGTGTCCGGCGCCAGACCGAAGACGTCCACGTAGTAGGTGACCTGCAGGGCGATCATGAACTGGAACACGAAGTTCGCGGCCAGATCGCCGCACGCAAAGCCGGCCTTCTCGGTGAATGACAGTTTCTGGGTCATCGTTTCCTCGTTTCCCCTGTGCCGGCTTTATGCCGGGCTATTTGGTTGGATCAGCTTTATGTATTCAGATCAGCATCCGAGCTTGCATCCTGGCGGATGCTCAGATTCTTTGCGACGACGCTCGATGCTGCGAAAAGAATTTGCGAGTGCAGCAATGACATGACGCGATGCAATGCAGGCGCGCGGTTCAACATTCGTTGTGAAAGCCTGGAAGCTGCCCTATTGATCCAGTGTAGTGGTAGCGGTAACACAGAGCAACTGAAAAACCGGTTTCCCGGGGTGCGACCCCGAGGAATTGGCCAAATTGCGTCGATAAAATGAAACTCTGTCGCAGTCCGGCAAAGGCTTCGGCCGTAGACTTGCCGAAGACCGCTTTCACTGTCACGAGGTAACTTTCCATGTCCAAGATCAGAGCCGCCAAGGTCATCGTGACCTGCCCCGGCCGCAACTTCGTCACGCTCAAGATCGAGACGGAGGACGGTGTCGTTGGCCTCGGCGACGCGACGCTGAACGTACGAGAGCTGGCGGTCGCAAGTTACCTGACCGATCATGTCGTCCCTTGCCTGATCGGCCGCGATGCCCATCGGATCGAGGACACTTGGCAGTATCTCTTTCGCGGGGCCTATTGGCGGCGCGGCCCCGTCACCATGTCGGCGATCGCGGCCGTCGACATGTCGCTGTGGGACATCAAGGGAAAGGTCGCCGGGCTCCCTCTCTATCAATTGCTCGGCGGCGCCAGCCGCGAAGGCGTGATGGTCTATTGCCACGCCAACGGCACGACCATCGACGAGGCGATTGCCGCCGGACGCGCCTATATGGATCAGGGCTACAAGGCCGTGCGCCTGCAGGCCGGCGTTCCCGGATTGAAATCGACCTATGGCGTTCCCAAGGACAAGAAGCCCTACGAACCCGCCGACGCCGACATCCCGACCGAAAATCTCTGGTCGACCGAGAAGTACATGCGTTCCCTGCCCGCCCTGTTCGAAGCCGGGCGCGACAAGCTGGGATGGGACGTTCATCTTCTGCATGACGCGCATCACCGTCTGACGCCGATCGAAGCGGGGCGTCTCGGCAAGGACCTGGAACCGTTCCGCATGTTCTGGCTCGAAGACCCGGTGCCGGCCGAGAACCAGGAATCGTTCCGCCTGATCCGCCAGCACACGACCACGCCGCTGGCCGTCGGCGAGATCTTCAACTCGATCTGGGACTGCAAACAACTGATCGAAGAGCAGCTCATCGATTACATCCGCGCCACCGTCGTGCATGCCGGCGGCATCACCCATCTGCGCCGGATCGCGGCCCTGGCCGATCTCTACAATGTGCGCACGGGCTGTCACGGCGCCACCGACCTGTCGCCGATCACCATGGGCGCGGCGCTGCATTTCAACCTCTCGATTCCCAATTTCGGCGTCCAGGAGCACATGCATCACGCGGCGGTGACCGAGACCGTGTTCCCGCACGCCTACAGCTACAAGGACGGCTACATGCACCCCGGCGAAAAACCTGGACATGGCGTCGACATCGACGAAAAGGAAGCCGCCAAATATCCCTACAAACGCGCCTATCTTCCGGTCAATCGGCTGGAAGACGGCACCTTGTACAACTGGTGACGGCGCTGCCGACCGCGCTGCGCTTTCTGCCGCGCGCGGCCGGCCTACTCCTGTTGATACTCGCAGGAATTATCTTTGCTGCTCCCGCGCGCGCCGAACTGACCAGCGGCGAAGTGCATGTCTGGACGATGCAGGAGATCATCCTGCGGGCGCAACACGACTACGCTAATCCCTATACCGACGTGCAATGCTGGATCGATCTGAAAGGTCCCGGCTTCAACAAACGCGTCACCGGTTTCTGGGACGGCGGACACACCTTCAAGGTTCGCTTCGTCGCCACGGCACCGGGCGATTGGACCTGGACCACAGGCTCGAACCAGCCGGACGATCCGGGATTGAACGGCGGCACGGGTGCGCTGCGCGCCGTGGCGTGGACGCCGGCAGAGATCAAGGCCAACCCAAACCGGCACGGCTTCGTCCGGCCCGCCGGACACGCGCTGCAATATGCCGACGGCACGCCGTTCTTCCTGCTGGGCGACACCTGGCTGGCGGCCTCCACCTGGCGGTTGCCGTGGCGCGGCGGTGCAGAGCCGCCGGCCGGTTACGCGCCAGGGCCGGGCATCAGCTTCGAAGACGCCGTCACCTATCGCAAGCGGCAGGGCTTCAACTCCATCAGCTTCATCAGCGCATTCCCCAATTGGGCGGCGGACAATCACGGCGCCACCTACAAGGACAAAGACGGCGTTTATCTGCGCAACGCCTGGGAGAAGTTCGGCGTCTGGGCCCCGGGCGCCAAGATCAGCACCGCGGATGGCGCGACCACCACGGCGAAAGATATGCAGGACGAGCATGGCAACCGTGCCTTCGCCATCTTCCCGGACCGCGACGGCCTGCCCGACTACGACAAGATCAATCCCGCCTATTTCCAGAGCCTCGACCGCAAGATGCAGTACCTGTCCGAACAGGGCTTCGTCCCCGTGTTCGAGCCGGTGCGGCGCGATACCGGGCCGGCATGGAAAGCGTATTTCGACTTCGACAAGTCCTATGCCCGCTATGTCGAATATCTCGCGGCGCGCTATGGCGCGTATGACATGATCTTCAGCGGCATCCATCTCGACTGGATTCCGAAGGATTTCAGCCTCACGGCCGACGAATACAATTCCGCGCTGACGTATTGGTGGAAGACCTATGGGCCGCTGCCGTTCGGACAACCGGTCACCACCCTGATCGACAGCTCCACCTATCTGCGCTTTGGCAATCGCCAACAGTCCCCGTGGCTGACCATGCAGTCGGTGGGCAACAATCCGCGCAACCACGGCATCTATCCGATGATCGAGCAGATATTCCGGCTCGACCCGCCCTATCCCGTCGCCAATCTCGAACCGTATTACGCAGGCTGGAACCACGCGATCAATCGTCCCGGCGGCGAAATACCGGCGCCAGGCTCGCCGCGCGACGACTACTTCGCACGCGCCATGATGTACGGCTCCGTGCTGTCCGGCGCGCTGGCCGGCCACGTCTACGGCACCGGCGCTTATGACGTCACGACAACGGGCGAAGCGGAAGGCTGGCGGCCCTATATCTGGCGGGCGCTGCGCTACAAATCCGGCGCCGAGATGCAGTATCTGCGCGCCTTCATGCTGTCGGACGGCGCGCGGTACCAGCAACTGACCCTTGCCTCCGGCGATCTGCACCCGCGCATCGGTCCCGACGCGGTTGCCGACGGACTTGACGGCTGGTCGTACATGATGCGCACGCCAGACTGCCGGCTTGCACTGCTGTACTTCGAATTCCATGCCGTACGTCCGCAGATTGCCGGCTTCCAGCCCGACGCGCGCTACCACTGGTCCTGGTACGATCCCAGCGACGGCCATTGGGTTCCTGCCATCGACGTCATGGCCGACGGACAAGGCACGATCCCGGCACCAGCGTTTCCGGGCGGCCAGACGCAAGCAGCCCGGGACTGGGCCGCCAGGATCGTCGCCTCACACTGACTATTTTTTCGCTACCGCAAACAGCGGCGTCATTGCGACGACGCCCTTGCTGCTGTCCGCGGCGTGACCGAGATAGTGATGGAGTCCGAAGGCCGCCTCGATCGTGCGCAAAAGAGAATAGTGGCTGTAGGGCGTCGGATCGACCAAATGGCGCGGTCCATGATTGGTGATCACAACCGTCGCGACCCAGCCGCCGCCGGGGCTGCCAGGCTCATGCGGTCCGGAGCCGCAACAGCCGACCGCACGGATGTCCGGCCGATCGTCGTCGCTCTCGTCGAAGGTGATGACGATGGCGCTGTTTCCCGGCCCGCGCCACGTCGCCGACTGCGTGATCTTGCCCACGATCTGTGCGATCGCGCGGTCACCCTGGACGATCAGGCCGTCCTGCGAACTGCAGCCAGCCGGCGCGCCATGGCCGTAGATGCCGTGCATGTCGTTGCACAGATTGGGAACGATATAGGCGAAGCGCGGCAGCGTTCCCGCCGCGATGTCGCGATAGAGGGCGTCGAAGCCGACGATCTTCTCGGCGCGGTGCGGATCATCCTGCACGCTCTTGAAGTTCATGAAGCCGTTGTGCTTGACGGCATAAAGGAAATTCGGCTTTCCCGGCGCCGGCTGTTGCGGCGTCGGCCAGCGATAGGCCAGCGAACCGGGCTGCGGAATGTCCTCGAAATAGCCTTTCCAGCTTATGCCGTGAGCATCCAGCTGCTGGGCCAGATTCGGCGCATTCACCGTGTGGTCGACGTAAGTGGAATAGCCGGACTCGCCGCAACCCTCCTTCTTCATGCGAGGCTTGCAGTAATAGGCGTCATCGTCCGCGATGCCGAACGTGTCACCGCCGACAAGCGCGACGTAATTCGGCTCGCTGGGATGGCGGATCGCGTAATATCTGGAGGCAACCCCGTATTCCCTGGCCAGCCGGTTGATCTCGGGCGCCGCCTTGTTGCCGATGATCTCGTCGGCCGACTTGTTCTCGTCGATGACGACGAAGATGTGGTCGTAGCGCGGCATGGCGGGCCCGGCGGCCGCGCCCGCCGCCGTCAACAGGGTGCACAGCAAGACGCCGAACCCGGCGATGCGCGGCAGAGACATGGTCACGTCTTCTCCTTTGTCATCCCGCACGGGCGCGGGACAGATTGGTTATCGGGGCACAAAGTTCCGTGGGCCGTTCATCGATGACGGCGGCGGCACGATGGCCGTTTCCGACGAGATAACACCACATCCCGCCGACCCATGGCGTCACGAATTGGCGAGGACTTCGACCCGGCCGGCGCAGCGCTTGACCGGAACACCTTGCGGAAAATGCTTGGATTTTCGCACCTCTTGTCTTGCGAATTACTACAATACGAGCACGTCCAATGATGTGTTTTAACCATCCGCGACCGGTCCTCACCGGAGACTGCCTCTCTTTGGATTTGACGTGGTAAACCCGGCCGACAAATGTTAATAATTAACAAAATATTGATGCTCGTTCTGTTGCACTGCGTTGGGGCGTGGGGGTTCGTGTGGCGGGTACCATACATGGCGCATCTTTACCGCCGATCGGTAGATGTGACGTCGGCGTGCGTGAAGGACGTCGCACCGTCCGATCGGCAGGGATCGCGGCCGTGTTGGCATGCGGGTTCCTCGCGGCCTTTTTCCTCATAACGCCCGCATCGGCCGATTACGCGGACGGATATCAGGTCAAGCAGAACCTCACGCTGGAAGACGCCGTCGAGGTGTGGCGCAGGGCGGCCTGGCAGCAGGACGACTTCTTCTCCCAGATCAAGCTCGGCGACATCTACTCGAAAGACCCGAGCTTCAGAGATCCGGTCGAGGCCTATGTCTGGTATTACCTGGCGCTGAGGCCCGGACACCGCTACCGCGTCGGAAACTACCGCGCCGCGGCAACCTTGCACAACATCCGGGCGCAGGCGCTCTCGGATATGCAGCGCATCTTCACGTCGCTGACGCTCGATCAACGCCAGGAGGCCAACGCCCGCATCATCTACATCCTGGCCAGCCGCGGGGCCGAAGGGTTCATCACCCTGGGCCTGCTGCATCGGCAAGACCATTATTATACGCCCGCCTGCAACACCCCGGATTGCAACCTGCCGCCTTCGCCGATGGTCTACCGGTACGACCCGCAGGACAAATGGTATCTGGTCAGGCTGTGGCGGCGCATCAGCCATTGGCTGTTCGGCACGCCTTACCTGCCGCACAAATATTGGCAGCCGAAAGACATGACGTCGTCCGATCTCTCCGGCCAGTCCTCGGCGTATGGCACTTCGTCCGCCTATAGCGGCGCATCGAGTTCTGCCCTCACGCCGCCCCAGGTGAGCATCGACAACAGCACGGCAGCCAATCCGTCTTCCGTTTCGATGTCGCCCGCGGACAACGGTGTCGGCTATGGCGCGAACAGCTACGACGATCAAAGCGATTCCGGCTATGGCAGCGATACGGGCGGCAGTTACGGAAGCTCGTACGGCGGCGGATATTCCGGCTACGGCCCGCCCTCGGTGATCATCCGCAGCGACAGCGAAGCCCTGATGTATTTCGACATCGCGGCCAATCTCGGCCATCCGCTCGCCAAGGATTACGCCAGCTCGCAAATAGACTTCATGTCGCAATACGGCGATGTGTCGAGCATCGCCGCAATGGCCGCCGCACGCGCCCGCAACTGGGAGCCGCCATTCGAATATTATCCCGGCGCGACGGCCGGCGGGTTGCCCCACACCGACGAAAGCGAGCCGAATTTCGCTCAGCGCGTGGCGCTTTCCCGCGTGCGCGAGATTCCGTTCGACGCGATCCGGGACGCCTTGGCCTTCCGCGGCCTGCTGCCCAGAGCGCGCGGACCATGGCGCAGCTCGCCCGCCGACATCGCATTGGCCGTCAGGAAATTCCAGAGCGCGCTGAATTTCGAGCCGACCGGGTTCCTGGCGCCGCAAGAGGCCGTGCGCCTGATCCAGATGGCGGCCGTCGACGGCGACGCGGAATCGCAGAACCGGCTGGGCATCATGTATGCCAAGGGCATCGGCGTGGCGCGGAACTTCACGCGCGCCCGCGACTGGTTCGACAAGGCGGCGAAACAGAATTATGGCGAAGCCCTCTATAATCTCGGCGTGCTCTACAAGGTCGGTCCCGACGGCGTCGCCCAGGACAAGGACAAGGCGTCGCGCCTGTTCGTCGAATCCGCGCTGGCGGGCTTCAATCCCACGCGCTGCGAATTGAAAGACCTGTTGGCGCAGGCCAACGGCCCCGAACACGCGGCAAGGAGATGATCATGAGCGCGACTTCCACCCTGCGCCGCGTGCCTGCCGTCTTCTGCAGTGCGGTCCCCTTCGCGGTCCTGTTGTGGTTTGCCGCCGCCCCCGCCAAGGCGGATTGGTACGGCGAACCGCCGGGCGACGCGCGCGCCAGCGAGACCGCCGCGCTGCTGGATCCCTACGATCCGGTGCCTGAGATCGGCTGCCGCGACTCTCGGTACGGCTGCCGTGGCGACTATGACGGCCACCGCGACGGCCGCGGCGGCGGGCATTGCGATGGCCATGGCGGGAGACCAGGCGGGCGGCCATTGGAGTACGCGGACCGCGACGCGCTTCTGGTCGACTGCAGCCGGCAGCATCGCGACATGTTTCCGTCGATAGAGGCGGCGGTACGGCACGCCCCACCGAACGCCACGATCCTCATCCTCGCTCCCGGCGACGGCGCAACCTGCGTCGAGAGCGTCCACATTCCCGGGGCGATGACGCTCGCCACCTTCGGCGGCGGCAAACAGGCGGTCATAGAGGCACCGCCCGGACAACCCTGCCTGATGGCGGACATCCCGCTGGGCGATACGCTGACCATCGACGGCATCCGCTTCATCGCACGAGGCCGCGACGCGCCCTGCGTCGCCGTGCAGGCCGGACACGTCGTCGTGCGCAACAGTGTGATTGACTCGCGCACCCGGGACTGGGCCGTCGACGTGCACGAATCCGGCGAACTGACCGTCGAGGCGACGCATATCGAGACGGACGGCTCCGGCGTCCGTGCCGAGCGCGCGCAGGTGGACCTCCATAATCTCGACATCGACATCGACACCGGCCACGACGGCATCGGCCTTTCGCTCGACCGAACGGACGGCAGCGTCGACGGCGGCAGCCTGATCGGCGGCAAAGTCGGTATCGCGGCCTCCTCCGGAACGCACGGGCTCGACATCAGCGACGTCAAGGTCAGCGAAGCCGGAATCGGCGTGGTGCTGATGCCCGGCGGGCTCGGCAATATCACGGTCCGACGCCTCGCCTTGTCGAAAAACGAAACCGGTCTGGTCATCGCCCCCGGCACGCAAGCGCAGGTCACCGACACGGTCGTCACCGACAGTCGCGAAAACGGCATCGCGGTCTATGGCGCCGACGCCCTGATCAACGGCAACAAGGTGGTCGGGGCCATGGTCGGCATCAGGCTTTCGCCGGCTGCGGCTTTCCCGCCCCACACGCTCGCCGGTTTTGCGATCGATTCCATGGCCGGCGGGCGTGACGGCGGCCGGACACTGGTCGAAAACAACATGGTCGCCAATGTCCGCCGCGCGGCCGTGGCCGTCGACGGCCGCGTACGCGGCCGCGTGCTGGGCAACGTGCTGTATGCGCCGGGCGACGCGACCTGCATCGCCCATTGGGGCGGGCACGTCGACGAACACGCCAACACCTGTCACGATTCCTGGCTGTCCTGGCCGTTCTGACGACAGTTTTAGACACTCTTCTTGCGCGCATTTGAACGCCGCGACCTGACGCGCGCGCCGCCGACGGCTATCCTTCTGCCGAATCCGCCGACAGCCACGAGCAAAGGCATATGCGTACAAATACGACATCGTCTGCGTTCTCCTTCCGACTGCTTGCGAATATTGCCGCCTTCGCGGCCGTGATTGTGGCGCCCGCCCTCGCGGGTCCCCCCTTCATCACCGACGATCCCGAGCCCGTCGACCTCCATCACTGGGAGGTCTACGCCTTCTCGGCCGCCACGCAGGTCAAGGGCGATTTCGGCGGCACGCTGGCGGGCACCGAGGTGAATTACGGCGCCGCGCCGAACCTTCAACTGCACATCATCGTGCCGCTCGCCTTCGACGCACCGAGCGGCGGACCGATGCAGACCGGAATCGGTGATATCGAACTGGGCATGAAGTACCGCTTCTACGACAGCGACAAACTGCAGATCGGCGTGTTCCCGCTGCTCGAAGTGCCGACCGGCGACTCAAAACTCGGACTGGGCAGCGGCTACGCGCGCGAATATTTTCCGGTCTGGGTGCAGAAAGACTTCGGGCGCTGGACCACCTATGGCGGCGGCGGCTACTGGAACAATCCCGGCCCGGGAAACCAGAACTACTGGTTCGCAGGCTGGCTGCTCCAGAGACAGGTGACCGATAATCTCGCGCTCGGCGCCGAGCTGTTCCACCAGACGGCGGACACGATCGGCGGACGCGACACCACCGGTTTCAATGCCGGCGGCGTCTACGACTTCAACGATCACTATCATCTGCTGTTTTCGGCCGGCCGCGGCCTGCAGAACGCGCAGCCGACGAACGAGTTCTCCTATTACTTCGCGATCCAATGGACCGGCTGACGGATAAAACATCTCTTTGGCTTCGCATCTGACAGTCTCCTCCCCGGACAAGCGGTTCCCTTCAAAAAAAACACGCGGACACCGACCGCGCGACCGCCGCCGATGTCCGTGCGCAACTGTGGGGATATAAGATATCTGGTAATTCGACCGTGTCGGTTCAAGGGGCGCGCGCAAAATTTCCACACCTGCGACAAATCCGGAAAAATGCGAGCCGCGTCATCGGCTAAGCGACGACGACCGCGCACCCCGACGGTGATTTGTTCAGAGTCACTCGCGAAGAAAAATATTTTGCGGCCACGCCACGGCTGCGAACATCCGCCTATCAGCCGGACCGCATCGTTCTTTGGAAGCACTCCCATTGTGTCTGCGCGACGATGCGCGGGACGTCGTCCGCCGTACCGGCGCGGTCGTGCGATCCGCGACTGCGTCTCTGATCCCAAAAGCCGGCGCACGCGTGCAAGCTGCAATACCCGGGGCGCGGCTGAAAAATTATGATGCAACTGCGAAGAGCGCACAGCACCGCGGCCCGACGGCATCGTCTCCCCGGCATCGTTGAAAAGATCGCTTAAAAGAATGCCGTCGGGAGACGTTAAATTTGCGAGCAATTACACGAGCCTGAGGTTTTTCACCGGTATTCCGCAAGACCAGATCGCACCAAGCTGGCTTGCAGATCAGCCTTTCCTTTAGGCATGATGCCGAGTGACGCACCGTGCCGCCGCCGGATGAGCCGGTGCGCTCGTGGGATCATGTCCGGCAGGTGTGGCATCGGCATACTCATGACAAACTTTGATAATGGCGACTCGCGTTCCCTCGCGCAGGCTTCCGTGAAGGGCACAGTCAAATGGTTTAACGCGACCAAAGGCTACGGTTTCATCACGCTCGAAAATGGCGGGGACGCCTTCTGTCATGCTTCGGCGCTGGCGGCGCTGGGCACCCCCAATCTTCCTCAGGGTGCGACCATCGTTTGCGATCTGCAGGAGTCCCCGCGGGGACTGCAGGTCGTTACCGTTCACAATGTGGATAGCAGCACAGCGGATCCAAACCCGCCGCGTCGTCCTCGCCGCGACTTCGGCGACGGCGGCAAGGGCGGGTTTGGCGGAGGCGATCGCTTTGGCGGTGGCGACCGCTTCGGTGGCGGCGATCGCTTCGGCGGCGGAGACCGCTTCGGCGGCGGCGGCGGTTATCGCGAGCGCGACGCAGGACCAAGCGGGCCCATGGTCGAAGGCACGGTCAAGTTCTTCAATGACCAAAAGGGCTTCGGCTTCGTCATGCCGGATAATGGCAGCGGCGACGTCTATGTTCACGCCAGTGCCCTGCGCCGGTCCGGCGTTGCGGTCCTGGCGCCGGAACAGCGAATCCGCTTTTCCACGCGCCAGGGCATGAAAGGCGTCGAGGTCGATCGCGTCGAAGTCCTCTGACGCGACAGGTCTGTGCGGGGCGGCGGGAAATCGCTTTTTCCGCTAGTTGAAGCACCCTCGCCCCGCGCAAACCTGCCCTGTTTCCGCAGCGCGTTCATCAGCCATTGAATCCCCACAATTAATACCAATATTGGGTCGATCTATATCGGGCCAATATAGACTGCGGTGGGGCCATGGACGTCCGCACGATCTGCTTGGGGATTCTGACTCGTGCCGACGCAACGGGCTACGAGATAAAAAAGCGTGTCGAAGAAGGCGGTTATCGGCCGTTCGTCGAGGCGAGCTTCGGGGCGATCTATCCAGCACTGAACAAACTCACAAAGGACCGGTTCGTTTCCGTGCGCGCGGAGGCGCAGGAGAAGCGCCCCGACCGAAAAATCTATTCCATCACCGAAGCCGGACGCCGCGCCTTCGTCGCGTCGCTCATGAAGCCTCTGACCGAAGATCGCCATCGCTCACCATTCGCATTCGCAATGCTGTTCGCCGATCTCCTCCCCGAGCAACACATCGCGCAGATGCTGGACGCCTATATCGCACATACCGAGCAGGCGCTTGCGCAGCTGCAGCAGGCGGACGCAAAACCGAAAAGCCAGCGCGAGCATTTCGCCAACGGCATGAGCCAGGCAGCCTATGCCGCCACTTTGGAGTATCTCCGCAGCCATCGCCTAAACGGTGAAACACGGACGGCCGAGGCGGCCGAATAATTGGAGCATCCGGTGTTTGCAAAGCTGAAGTCTCTGATCGAGGGCGCCTATGCGCGCTTCATGCCGACTTTCTGGCTCGCCATGAAGCCGCAATATCAGTGGGCCTTCGGCATCGCCATCGTCGTGACGCTGTGGCTGCTGACCGGTGTCTTCCGGTTCGGCGGCCATGCGTCCGACAGCGCCGCCGCGCAGGCAAAGACCGCCACCACGATTCCCAGCGTGCGCGTGGCGGCGCTCACCGCCGTGCTGCGCAACGCGACGATCGTCGTGCAGGGACGCACGCAGGCCCTGCACGCCGTGGATGTGCGCGCCGAGGTCGAGGGCGTGGTGAAAGCCCTGCACTTCGAAAAAGGCGATCGCGTGAAAAAGGACGAGGTGCTCTGCGAGATCAAGCTCAATGACCGCGGCGCGAAGGCGGCGCAGGCGCAGGCCCAGGTCGCGCAGGCCGGAAAGGAGCTGCAGGTCGCGCAAGACCTCTACAAGGAGGGGTTCCGTTCCAAGACACAGATGGCGCAGGCGCAAGCCACCTATGAGGCGGCCAAGGCCGGCGCCGCGACCATGGATATCCAGCTCGCCAACACCAGGATCCGCGCGCCCTTCGACGGGGTGGTCGACGACCGCTATGTCGACGTGGGCGATTACATGCGCGTGGGCGACAAATGCGCCATGGTGATCGCGCCCGAGCCATTCCTGGCCGTCGGCACGCTCAGCGAACAGCAGGTCGGGCAGGTCTCCGTCGGCGACAAGGCGACCGCTACGCTGGTGACCGGCGAGACGGTGCAAGGCCATGTCCGCTTCGTCGCCGATCACGCGGACGAGACGACGCGAACCTTCCGGGTCGAGGTCGAGCTGCCCAACCCCGACAGCAAGCTGCGCGACGGCGTCAGCGCCGACATCCGCATCCCCGTGCGGAAGATCAACGCCCAGAAGATCTCGCCTGGCATCCTCGTGCTCGACGACAACGGCGCAGTGGGCGTGCGTACCGTCGCGAACGGCATCGTCCATTTCATGCCGATACACATCATCTCGGACGGCCCCGAAGGCATGTGGGTGGGCGGCCTGCCGCAACACGTCAGCGTCATCACGGTGGGCCAGGAATTCGTCACCAACGGCGAACGGGTGAAAGCCGTTCCGGACAAGCCCGGAGCGGCGTTATGACCAGAATCGTCGAATGGGCGGTCAAGAATACGAGACCGGTCATGGCGATGATCGTCGTCGTCATCGTCGCCGGCGCGTATGCCTTCATCACGATCCCGAAGGAAGCCCAGCCCGATCTTCCGATCCCCTATATCGCGGTCTGGGTCAACTACCAGGGCATCAGCCCCGAGGACAGCGAACGGCTGCTGGTCAAGCCGCTGGAAGCCAACCTGCGTTCCATCGAAGGCGTCAAGGAAATGACCGGACGCGCCCGCGAAGGCGGCGGCAGCGTGGTGCTCGAATTCAACGCCGACTTCAACAAGCAGAAGGCGCTGGAGGACGTGCGCGCCCAGGTGGACGCCACCCGTCCGCGCCTGCCGCCCGAAGCCGATCCGCCAGGCGTGTGGGAAGCCAACACCTCCTCCCAACCGGTCATCACCGTGGCGTTGTCGGGCGATCTGCCGGTGCGCACCCTGACCCGCCTCGCCCGCAACCTGCGCGACGAGATCAAGACGATCCCCAGCGTGCTGGAGGCGGATATCTCGGGCGCCAGCGAGGAACTTCTCGAAATCACCATCGACCCCGCGAAGCTCGAAAGCTACGGCATCACCCAGAACGAGATTTACAGCGCGGTCAGCGCCAACAACAACCTGATCGCGGCGGGCTCGATCGACACCGGGCACGGCAATTTCAACGTCAAGGTTCCCGGCGTCATCGCCACGGCCCAGGACGTTCTCAACCTGCCCATCCGCTCGACGGCGGATTCCACCGTCACGCTGCAGGACGTCGCCACCGTGCGCCGCACCTTCTACGACGCCACCAAGTTCGCCCTCATGAACGGGCAGCCGACCGTCGCCATCGACGTCTCGCGGCGCAGCGGCACGAACATCATCGCCAACAACGAACAGGTGCGCGCCCTCGTCGCGCGCGTCCAGAAGTCCTGGCCGCCGGGCGTCCACGTGAACTTCATGTTCGACCAGTCCACGTTCATACGGGACCAGCTCGGCTCGCTGTCGGATTCGATCCTGCTCGCCATCCTTCTGGTGATGATCATCGTCGTCGCCGCACTGGGCATACGTTCGTGGCTGCTGGTCGGCGTGGCGATCCCCACCTCGTTCCTGATGGCCTTCATGGTGCTCAACGGCCTGGGGATGACCCTCAACTTCATGATCATGTTCGGAATGCTGCTGGCGGTCGGCATCCTGGTCGACGGGGCGATCATCGTGGTCGAATACGCCGACCGCAAAATGACCGAGGGCCATAGTCCGCGCGATGCGTTCGCGGCCGGCGCCATCCGCATGTTCTGGCCCGTGGTCAGCGCCACCGCGACGATGATCGGCGCCTTCCTGCCGATGCTGCTGTGGCCGGGCATGGTGGGAAAGTTCATGAGTTACTTCCCGATCACGCTCATCATCGTGCTCAGCTCCTCGATGGTCGTGGCGCTGATCTTCCTGCCCGTACTGGGCGGCATCTTCGGCAAGCCGCCGCGGCGCGACGAAGCGCACGAAAATGCCATAGCGGCGTCGGAAACCGGCGATTGGCGGGAGATCGGGGGCATCACCGGCTGGTACGCCCATCTCGCGGCGCGTCTGACGCGTCATCCGGGCAAGGTGATCGGCGGCGCGCTCGGCGTTGCAGCCCTCATCATCGCGGCGTTCGTCTTCTTCAACAAAGGCGTGGAATTCTTCGTCACGACCGATCCCGACTTCGCCAACGTCTATGTCTCCGCGCGGGGCAATCTGTCCGCCATCGAGAAGCGCGATCTGGTGATGAGCGTCGAGAAGCGCGTCGAAGGAATTGACGGGTTGCAATATGTCTACGCCACGTCCGGCCATTCGGGCAACGACGACGCCCCCGTCGACAACATCGGCCAGATCATGGTCGAGATGAAACCCTACGAACAGCGCCGTCCCGGCAACGAGATCATCGAGGAGATCCGCAAGAGAACGGAAGGGATGGCGTGGCTGCGCATCGAAGTGACCAAGCCGGGATCTGGCCCGTCCAACGGCAAGGACATCGACGTCGAGGTCACGTCCGACGATTACGCCGGGATGGCGCAGGTCACGGACGCGCTTCGCCGGCACATGGACGCCCAGCCCGAATTGCGCGACGTCGAGGACACCAGGTCGCTGCCCGGCATCGAATGGGACATGCAGATCAACCGCGAAATGGCCAGCCGGTTCGGCGTCAATGCGCAGCAGATCGGCACGGCCGTCCAGCTCGTGACCAACGGCATCTTCATCGCCCGCTACCGCCCGGACGATTCCGACAACGAAGTCGACATCCGCGTGCGCTATCCCAGCCCGGCGCGCGGCATCCACGCGCTCGACGATCTCAGGGTCGCCACCAACACCGGCGCCATGGTGCCGCTCAGCAATTTCGTGACGCTGAAGGCGGAACGGCAGACGAACTCCATCGAACGCATAGACGGACACCGCGTCTATCACGTGCGTGCCAACATGAAGCCGAACACGGTCCTGCCGAACGCCGAGATGGACAAGCTGCGGACCTGGATGGGCAAACAGTCCTTCCCGAGCGACGTGCGCGTCACCTTCGGCGGGTCCAGCCAGGATCAGGACGAGTCCCTCGCCTTCCTGGGCGAGGCCGCCTTCATGGCGCTGTTCCTGATCGCCATCGTGCTGCTGGTGCTGTTCAACAGCTTCTATCACACCTTCCTGATCCTGGTCGCCGTCGTGATGGCGATGATCGGCGCGCTGCTGGGCATGCTGGTGATGGGCCAGACGTTCTCGGTGATCATGACCGGCACGGGACTGCTGGCGCTCGCCGGCATCGTGGTGAACCACAACATCGTGCTGATCGACACCTATCACCGGCTCAGGCTGTCCGGCATGGAGCCGATCGAGGCGGTGATCCGTTCGAGCGCCCAGCGCCTGCGCCCCGTGTTCCTCACCACGGTCACCGCGATCGGCGGATTGCTGCCGATGATGTTCGCCATCGAAATCGATTTCCTGGCGCGTCGCGTGACGATCGGCGCCCCCACGCCGGGGATGTGGGTGCAGCTTTCGACGGCGGTGATCTTCGGCCTGGCGTTCTCGAAGATGATCACGCTCGGCCTGGTGCCGGCGATGCTGGCGCTGCCGGAGCGCATCCGCGAGACCGACCGGGGATTCCTGTGGCTGATGGCGGCCGCGCTGCGGGCGATCGGCGGCGCCTTCCGCTTCCTCTGGCGGACGCTGCTGCGCCTGTTCGGGCGCACGCCGCAGGTCGACGCCCAGCCGGCGGAGTGATCAGCCGGCCGCGACGGGCCCGGCGCGCGCCCCGTCGGGCGCCACGGCGGGATCGTTTTCGACTTCCTTGAGGCGCTCGCGGACCGCGGCGGCTTCCTTCTGCTTGTTCCACATCGAGGCATAGGCGCCGCCGCGGGCGACCAGCTCGTCGTGACGGCCGCGTTCGACGATCTCGCCATGATCGAGGACCAGGATCTCGTCGGCATCGACCACGGTCGACAGCCGGTGGGCGATCACGAGCGCGGTGCGGTTCCTGGAGATTTCCTGCAAGGCGCTCTGGATTTCCCGCTCGGTGTGGGTGTCGAGGGCCGAGGTGGCCTCGTCCAGCAGCAGGATCGGCGGATTCTTGAGGATGGTGCGGGCGATGGCCACGCGCTGCTTCTCGCCGCCGGAGAGTTTCAGGCCGCGCTCGCCCACCATCGACTCGTAGCCGAGCGGAAGGTCCTGAATGAACTTGTCGATCTGGGCGTGGTGCGCGGCTTCCTTGATCTCGGATTCGTTGGCGCCGATGCGGCCATAGGCGATGTTGTAGCGCACCGTGTCGTTGAACAACACGGTGTCCTGCGGGACGATGCCGATGGCGGCGCGCAGGGAGGCCTGGGTCACGTCGCGGAGGTCCTGGCCGTCGATAGTCACGCGCCCACTCTTGATGTCGTAGAAGCGGTAGAGGATGCGCGAAATCGTCGATTTTCCAGCGCCGGATGGGCCCACCACCGCGATGGTCTTGCCGGCGGGCACGGTGAAGCTGATGCCTTTGAGCACGGTGCGGGCAGGATCGTAGGAAAAGACGACGTTCTCGAAGCGAATCTCGCCGCCCGTCACCTGCAGCGGCTTGGCGCCGGGCTTGTCGACGACTTCCTGCGGCTGGTGCAGCAGGCGGAACATGGCGTCCATGTCCACCAGCGCCTGGGTGATTTCGCGGTAGACCGTGCCGAGCAGGTTGAGCGGCACATAAAGCTGGATCAGGTAGGAATTGGCCATCACCAGGTCGCCGACCGTCAGGTGCCCATGCACCACGCCCACCGCCGCCAGCGCCATGATCGCCGCCAGCCCCAGCGCCACGATGATCGCCTGGCCGGTGTTGAGGACCGACAGCGAAATCTGCGTCTGGATCGAGCCCTGGGCGTATTTCTCCATCGACTTGTCGAAGCGGCGCGTCTCGTGCTGCTCGTTGTTGAAATACTTCACCGTCTCGTAGTTGAGCAGGCTGTCGACCGCCTTGGTGCTTGCCTCGGTGTCGCTCTGGTTCATCTCGCGCCGGAACTTGATGCGCCAGCGCGTGATGGCGAAGGTAAACCAGATATAGGCCACGACCATCGCCACGGTGGTCACCGCGAACCAGACGTTGAACTTCCACAGCATGACGCCGGTGACGAAGGCCAGCTCAAGGAGCGTGGGGAAGATCGAAAAGATCGCGAAACCCAGCAGCGTGTCGATGCCCTTGGTGCCGCGATCGATCACCCGCGAGAGGCCGCCGGTCTTGCGTTCCAGATGGAAGCGCAGCGACAGCGTATGGACATGCGCGAAGGTCGACACGCCGACCTGGCGCAGGGCGTGGTAGGCGACCTTGGCGAAGACGCCGTCGCGCAGCTGGGCGAACGTCTGCATCAGGATGCGCGCCAGCGTATAGGCGGCAATCAGGGCAAGTCCCGCCGCGACGGCCTTCATCGGTCCGTTGAGCGAATCGACGATGCGGCCGAACAGGTACGGCACGAGCACGGTCGCGATCTTGGCGAAGACCATGCAGACCAGAGATATGGCGACGCGCGCCTTGAGGTCCGTCCTGCCCGGAGGCCACAGATAGGGCAGCAGCATGTAAAGCGGGCGGAAAGACGGGGCGCCGTCGCCCTCTTCGGTCAGTGGACGAGCCATCTCAGTGTCCCATGTTGGCGCCGCCAAACATCAGGAACCCCGCGGCAAGCGCGGCGAGCGCCACCAGAGCGATAATAATTATCCAACGCGGCACGGGGGGGTTACCTTTTGGGCGTGGTCATTCTTCGCGAACCTGTTTAGGAAGATGGTTGTCCCTCCGCAAGTCCGCAAGCACCATGAAAAAAAACAGGCCTGTCGTTTGCGTGTTCTGCGGCTCGTCCCACGGCGCGAAACCGCAATATGCCGCTGCGGCGCGCGCCCTCGGCCGGCTGATCGCCGAACGGGGCTTTTCGCTGCTCTTCGGCGGCGGCGGGCTGGGCCTGATGGGCGAAACCGCCCGGGCGGTGCGCGACGGCGGGGCTCCTGTGACCGGGATCATGCCGCAGTTCCTGCGCCGGATCGAACAGCCGCCGGAATGGGAAAAGGAGCTGGTCGTCACCCCGGACCTGCAGCTGCGCAAGACGCGGATGCTTGAGCTGTCGGATGCCTTCGTCGTGCTGCCGGGCGGGGCCGGGACGATGGACGAGTTCTTCGAGGTCGTCACCTCGGCGTCGCTGGGCGTCCTGCCCAAGCCCATCGTGGCGGTGGACACGGACGGCTATTTCGCGCCGCTCGACAAGCTGATGAAGCACATCGTTGCCGAAGGTTTTGCCCGGCCAGAGATTTTTTCCTTCTACAAGCTGGTCGAAACGCCGGAAGCGGCCATGGACGCGATCGCCGAACAGCTAGGCCTCTTGGCGCGCGACTGAGCGGCTCACCGGCCCTTCCAGACCGACCAGAACCAGCGCCACCCACACGCAGCCGAATGCGGCGGCATCCGTCGGCGTGAAGCTTTCGTGCAGCAGCACCGTCGCCACCAGCAGAGTGATGGTCGGCGACAGGTATTGCAGGAAGCCGAGCGTGGTCATGCGCACGCGGCGGGCGCCGGCGGCGAACATGGCCAGGGGAATGGCGGTGACGGGGCCGGCCAGCAGCAGCAGCGCATCGATCGACAGATGCACCGACGGAAAGGCGCCGGTTCCGGTCCAGGCCCAGAACGATACCGCCACCAGTGACAACGGGAACAGCAGACCGGTCTCGATGGTCAACCCGTCGAGCGCATCGACCGGCGTCAGCTTGCGCACATAACCGTAGAACCCGAAGCTCAACGCCAGGCTGAGCGCGATCCACGGGATATGGCCGAGCCTTGCCGTCAGAACGCCGACGGCGACGGCGCCGAGCAGCAGCGCCGCCATGCGGAAGCGCGACAGTTTCTCGCCCAGCATGACGACGCCGAGGCCGATCGACAGCAGCGGCGTGATGTAATAGCCGAGCGAGGCTTCCACAAGCTGCGCCTTGGCGACGCTCCAGATATAGATCGTCCAGTTGATGGCGATCAGCGTGCCGGACAGCGCCAGCGCCGAAATCAGCCGCCGCGTGCACACGATGTTCCAGACGGTTCTGAGCCGGCGGCGCGCGCCGGTCACCAGCACGGCGAAGATCGCGCACCACAGCATTCGATGGATCGCCAGCTCGATCGGCGGCACGACCGACAGCATATCCCAGTAAAGCGGGAAAACGCCCCAGATGGCATAGGCCGAACCGGCCAGCAGAATGCCTGCCGCCTCGTTCGACGGTGCGATGTCAGCCGGTTTGGACATGAATCCACTCTAGACGGTTCCGCGCCGTTTCGCCCGCCATCGCTTTCAAACCAGCCATGCGTTCCCGGCGGTCAGGCCCGCACCCCGTCGCGCAACAATTTGTAATAGATGGAATCCACCAGCGCCTCGAACGAGGCGTCGACGATGTTTTCGGAGACGCCGACCGTGGACCAGCGCCCGCCCTTGCCGTCCTTGCTCTCGACCATGACGCGGGTGATGGCCTCGGTGCCGCCGGTGAGGATGCGCACATTGTAATCGACCAGCTCCAGGTCCTCCAGCACCGCCGAGTATTTGCCGAGGTCGCGGCGCAAGGCATTGCTCAGCGCATCGACCGGGCCGTGGCCGGTGCCGACATTGTGCAGCATCTCGGCGCCGATTTTGACGCGCACCGTGGCTTCCGAAACGGTGACCTGTTCGCCCACGGCATTGTGCCGCTTCTCGACGATGACGCGGAAACTGTCGATGTCGAAATAATCCGGCACCTCGCCCAGCGCGCGGCGCGCCAGAAGTTCGAAGGACGCTTCCGCGCCGTCATAGGTGTAGCCGAGGAATTCGCGCTGCTTGATGTCTTCCAGCAGGCGCGACAGGCGCGGGTCCTTGGCATCGACGTCGATGCCGGCATCCGCCAGCCGCGACAGAAGATTGGAGCGTCCCGCCTGATCCGAGACCAGGATCTTGCGCTTGTTGCCGACGGTCTCGGGCGGCACGTGCTCGTAGGTGCGCGTGTCCTTCAGCATGGCGGAAGAATGCAGCCCGCCCTTGTGGGCGAAGGCCGACGGGCCGACATAAGGTGCGTGGCGGTTGGCGGCGCGGTTGAGGATTTCGTCCAGCAGCCGCGAGGTGCGCGTGATCTGCGCCAGCTGCTCCAGCGACACGCCGGTTTCGAACTGCCGGGCGTAGGGCTCATTGAGCAGCAGCGTCGGCAGCAGCGAGCAGAGATTGGCGTTGCCGCAGCGCTCGCCGA
>DAIDUA010000178.1 GCA_027456965.1 Alphaproteobacteria bacterium
TCCGCGGGGCGGGCGAACGCGCCTTCTGCGCCGGCGGCGACATCCGCGCGGTGGCCGAGTCCGGGCGGGCGGGAACATCCTATGCGCTCGACTTCTGGCGCGACGAATATATCCTCAACGCGGCGATCAAGCATTATAAAAAGCCTTATCTGGCGCTGATTTCCGGTATCGCCATGGGCGGCGGCCTCGGTGTGTCCGTGCACGGAGCATATCGCGCGGCGGACGAGACGGCGCTGTTCGCCATGCCGGAAACCGGTATCGGGTTCTTCCCGGACGTCGGCGGCAGCCACTTCCTGCCGCGCTGTCCCGGCGAGACCGGCCTGTACCTGGCGCTGACCGGTGCGCGGCTGAAGACGGCGGACGCGCTGTATACCGGACTGGCGACCCATTTCGTGCCGGCGGATTCGTCGGACGCCTTGCTCGACCGTATCGCGGGCGGCGAAACGCCGGCGCATGCTCTTGGCGTCCTGGCGCAGCATCCCGGCGACGCGCCGCTGGCCGAACACCGCGCCAAGATCGACCGGATATTTTCGCTGAACGCCGTGGATCGAATCCTGGCGGCGCTGGAGGGGGCAACGGACGACTGGTCGCGCGACACCGCGGCGGCGATCCGCTCCAAATCGCCGACCTCGCTGAAGATAGTGCTTCGCGAAATACGCGCCGGCAAAGGGATGACGCTGGACGACTGCCTGCGCATGGAATTCCGCATGGCGAGCCGCATCCTCGCCGGATGTGATTTCTACGAAGGCGTGCGCGCGGCGGTCGTCGACAAGGACCAGTCGCCGAAATGGCGGCCCGCCGCGCTCCGCGACGTCGCCGACGCCGCCGTCGGAACCTATTTCGAGTCGCTGGGCGAGAACGAACTGCCGCTCTGAGGGCCTGCAACCGCACCGGTCAGTGCCGTTGCGGCACAGCTTTACGCTTTGTTAGCCGCGTATTTGGAAGCACTTCAAGCCAGGCGCAATCGTCCTGATTTTGCACGGTGTTTGCCGACAATTTTTACACAGATTTAACGGCCCGCGCCTAGGCTTCCCCCATATAACAGGTGGGCCCCCCGCAAAAGGGGGGAAAAACGATGACAGCATTGGCAAGACCGCAAGCGGCGGCGGCGCACGACGGC
The DNA here is from genome assembly GCA_027456965.1 of Alphaproteobacteria bacterium. Classification (GTDB taxonomy): domain Bacteria; phylum Pseudomonadota; class Alphaproteobacteria; order Micropepsales; family Micropepsaceae; genus Rhizomicrobium. The sequence continues at coordinate 1,121 of DAIDUA010000178.1, forward strand.
GCGCGCACGCAAGGCAAGTACTATCTCGAGACCCTCAATCTCGTGGAGCGGCTGCATCGCCAGCTTCTGGACGTGATCAAGGACGAACTCGACCGGCGCGAAGAGCGCGAAATCAACAGCGTGCAGGCGTTGCTCCTGTTCAATGTCGGCGACCAGGAATTGAGCGCAGGCGAACTGCGCACGCGCGGGCATTATCTGGGATCGAACGTCTCCTACAATCTGAAGAAGCTGGTCGACCTCGGCTACATCCACCACGAACGCTCGGAAGTGGACCGCCGTTCGGTGCTCGTACGTCTGACGCGCAAGGGCGAGTTCGTGCGCGACATGCTGCGCGAGCTGTTCGATCACCATCTGGGGTCGCTGGAGCCCGTGGGCAATGTCAACACGAGCGATCTCGACGCCCTGAACGCGAGCCTGAAACGGCTGGAACGCTTCTGGATCGACCAGGTCCGCTTCCGGCTGTAATCGGATACGACTCATGCGATGGTTGCGGGGCAGCCCGCAACCGGTCGCATGGCTTTTGGAACCGATCAGACATCTTCGCCGTCACCGGCGCTTTTACGTCGCCGCCGCGTTTGGCCTTGCCGTCCCCGCGGCGATGCTGCTGGCGCGCATTCCCCTGTCGGCGGCGGCCGG
>DAIDUA010000179.1 GCA_027456965.1 Alphaproteobacteria bacterium
GTCGCCGACCGCCTGGTGGTGGAGCTGACCGAAACCGCCGCCCTGCATCATTTCGAGGAGAACGCCCAGTTCGTCTCGCGGCTGCGCGAGATGGGCTGCCGCGTCGCCATCGACGATTTCGGCGCCGGCTACACCTCGTTCCGCAATCTGCAGATGCTGCGCGTCGACATGGTCAAGATCGACGGCGCCTATGTGACGGAGCTGGCGAAGTCGCCGGAGAACCAGACCTTCGTGCGCACCCTGGTGGACCTGGCCAAGAGCTTCAACCTGAAGACCACCGCGGAATGGGTGGGTTCCGAGGAGGACGCCAGGCTGCTCGAAAGCTTCGGCGTCGACCGCTTCCAGGGCTTCCACTTCGGCAAGCCCGTGCTCGATCCCGATTGGCTGAAGGGCTGAGGCGCCGTTCTTTTCTTCCCCCGTAAACGGGGGCGGAAATGGCCTATTTCCCGCGCTGGCTGAGTTCGGCGAGCTGTTTGCGCATCGCCTCGATCTCGCTTTTCAGCTCGCCGATCTCTTCGGAGGGCTTCGTCTCCTTGGCGCCGCCGGCCTTCGTCTCCTCGTCGCGCGTGGTCCGCGGCGTCGGGAAGGGCGAGAACATCTGCATGGCGCGTTCGAACATGGCGAAGTTCTGCCGCGTCAGGTTCTCCAGCGTCTGGCCGCCGCCGCCGAAGGCCTCGGCGATGCGCGTGCGCATGGCTTCCTGGTTCTTGGTGAAGCTCTCCATGGAGAGGTCGAGATAGCCCGGCACGAAGGACTGCATGCTGTCGCCGTAGAGGCGGATGATCTGGCGCAGGAAGCGGATCGGCAAGAGGCTCTGCCCCTTGGCTTCCTCCTCGAAGATGATCTGGGTCAGCACCGAGCGGGTGATGTCCTCGCCGGTGCGCGCGTCGTGCACCTCGAATTCCTTGCCCGCCTTGACCATCTCGCAGAGGTGGTCGAGCGTCACATAGCTCGAAGTCTCGGTGTTGTAGAGCCGCCGGTTCGCATACTTCTTGATGACGACCGGAGCTTCGGCTTTTTTTGTTTCTTCCGTCACGCGCCTGACCTTGAATGACACCGGTTTGAGCCGGCTCTCCCCCGGCGAAACCAACCTGACAAATGCTATCGTGTCCAGCCTTTTTGCGCAGCTGCAGCAGGGGGTGGCGCGAAAATTGTCATCTAAGCCGTTGCTCCGGCTCATTGATTCATTATCGTTGTGGGACACTCGCATTCGCGGCAATTTGCGAGCGATTGCAGCAAGACAGCGCGAGGAACCAGGTGGAAGACGTCGTCATCGTATCGGCCGCCCGCACGGCGGTGGGGGCCTTCAACGGGTCGTTTGGGGCCGTCCCCGCGCATGAGCTGGGCAAGACCGCGATCAAGGCGGCGCTGGAGCGCGCCGGGGTGGCGCCCGCCGACGTCTCCGAAGTGATCCTCGGCCAGGTCCTCACCGGCGCCCAGGGGCAGAACCCGGCGCGTCAGGCCGCGCTCGCCGCCGGCATCCCGATCGCCTCGCCGGCCTGGCTGGTGAACATGGTGTGCGGCTCCGGCCTGCGTGCCGTGGCGCTCGGCGCCCAGGCGATCCGGAGCGGCGACTCGGCCGTGGTGATAGCCGGTGGTCAGGAATCCATGAGCCAGTCGGTGCACGCCGCCTATCTGCGCGCCGGACAGAAGATGGGCAGCCTCGACTTCGTCGACACCATGATCAAGGACGGTCTGTGGGACGCCTTCAACGGCTATCACATGGGCGTCACCGCCGAGAACGTGGCGCGCGAATGGCAGATCACCCGCGAGGAGCAGGATCGTTTCGCCGTCGCTTCGCAGAACAAGGCGGAAGCCGCGCGCAAGGCCGGCCGCTTCCAGGACGAGATCGCGCCCGTCACCGTGAAGGACCGCAAGGGCGAGAAGATCGTCGACACCGACGAATACATCCGCGACGGCGCCACCTATGAGGCGGTGTCCGGCCTCAGGCCGGCGTTCCAGAAGGACGGCACCGTCACCGCCGGCAATGCCAGCGGCATCAACGACGGCGCCGCCGCGCTGGTGTTGATGAGTGCCAAGGACGCCGGCAAGCGCGGCCTCAACCCGCTGGCGCGCATCGCCTCCTGGGCGCAGGCTGGCGTCGATCCCAAGGTGATGGGCTCGGGCCCGATCCCGGCGTCGCGCGCCGCATTGGCGAAAGCCGGCTGGCAAGCCGCGGACCTGGATCTGGTGGAAGCCAACGAAGCCTTTGCCGCGCAGGCCTGTGCGGTCAACAAGGAACTCGGCTGGGACATCGCCAAGGTGAACGTCAATGGCGGCGCCATCGCCATCGGCCATCCCATCGGCGCCTCGGGCGCGCGCATCCTGGTGACGCTGCTGCACGAGATGGGCAAGCGCGGTGCCAGGAAGGGCCTGGCGACGCTGTGCATTGGCGGCGGCATGGGTGTCGCCATGTGCCTCGAGCGGTA
>DAIDUA010000180.1 GCA_027456965.1 Alphaproteobacteria bacterium
CTTCCCCCCGTGCCCGGCGTGAAAACGGTCGATTTTCCCGACCTGGAAACGCCGCTCGCCGCGCTGGCCGGAGCGCCGCCGCCGGCGCCCGCCTGGTTCGCCGAAGCGGTGACGGTCGAGCCGGAAAGCCGCTTCGTCGAGGTCGAAGGCGCGCGCATCCATTATCTGCGCTGGGGCGACAAAGCGCGCCCGGGTCTGCTGCTGGTCCACGGCAATGCGGCGCACGCCTATTGGTGGAGTTTCATCGCGCCGTTCCTGGCGCGCGATTACAACGTCGCGGCCATGGACCTGTCCGGCATGGGCGACAGCGACTGGCGCAGCGGCGGCTACACCATGGAGCAGTTCGCCCGCGAGGAACTGGCGGTGTGCGAGCATGCCTGCATGTTCGCCTCACCCGAGCCGCCGATCATCGTGGCGCACAGCTTTGGCGGATTCGTCACGCTGCTCACCGGCGCTCTCTACGGCGAGCGTCTGTCGGGGACGGTGATCGTCGATTCGCCGGTCAATCCGCCGGGACGGCCTGGCGGCAGGCCGCCGCATTCGAACCGGCCGCACAAGATTTATCCCACCCTGGCAGCGGCCCTTGCGCGCTTCCGCCTGCTACCGCCGCAGACCTGCGACAACCTGTATCTGCTGGATTGGGTGGCGCGCCATTCGCTGAAGGAGACGGAGAGCGGTTTCTCCTGGAAGTTCGATCCGGCGATTTGGCGGGACTTCTCGATTGGCGACACGGCGGCGCGGCTGAAGGCCACCAAATGCCGGATCGCTATCTTCAGGGGCGAACATTCGATCCTGCTGCCGCCCCAGATCGGGGAGTACATGTTCAACCTGCTGGGGCGGGCCGCGCCGGTGGTCGAAATCCCGCAGGCGCAGCACCACGTCATGCTCGACCAGCCTTTGGCGTTCGTGGCGGCGCTCCGCGCGCTGCTGGCGGACTGGGAGCATTCGCTGCCGCGACGGAGGGTTTAGCCGTCTCCGAGGGAAGGAAAGGGAAGGACGCGGCAAAGACCCGCGCGTAAAGAGCGGCCGGATACTGCGCTGCAACTCGGCAGGTTGCTTCGATTTACGACTGACCTTTAGAGGAGGAAACGGCTGTCGATGCCGCAGCCGTGAACATTGCGCGGGAAGGCTCTTTGCTATATTCCCGCCGCGTAATTCGGAGGGTAGACATGGCCTCTCACGGAGAAGCCGGCAAGCAAACCGGCACGATGGATATCAGCGAACATCTGCGTACCTGGAAGCTGTTTGTGAACGGCATTAAATACTCATTGGTCGGCATCGGCCTAATCATGCTGTTCCTGCTGATCTTCCGCACCCACGGTTGATTTCCCACCCCGCACAGCAGAACCGGAGATGCACGGCTGACCTCGGCCGGCACCTTTCCGTCGCCCGAATGGGAGCTTGTCCGTCCTCGAACAACCCAACCTCACGCGTGGAACCATGCCCCAGACCATTGGAATCCCCAAAGAGAGTTTTGCCGGCGAGAAGCGCGTCGCGACGGCGCCGGACGTTGTCGCTAAGCTGATCAAGCTCGGCTTTGCCGTCACCGTCGAAAGCGGCGCCGGAAACGAGGCCAGTTTCTTCGACGATGCCTACACCGCAGCCGGGGCGAAAATCGCCGCCAGCGGTGCCGCGCTGTGGTCTTCGTCGGATATCGTCTTCAAGGTGCGCGCGCCAGATGCGGCCGAAGTCGCGCTGATGAGGGAAGGCACCACGCTGGTCAGCTTCATCTGGCCGGCGCAGAACCCCGATCTGATGAAAAGCCTCGCCACCCGCAAGGTGACGGTGCTGGCGATGGATTCGGTGCCGCGCATTTCGCGCGCCCAGAAGATGGATGCGCTCTCTTCGATGGCCAATATCGCCGGCTATCGCGCCGTTATCGAGGCGGCCCATCATTTCGGTCGCTTCTTCACCGGCCAGATCACCGCCGCCGGCAAGGTGCCGCCCGCCCGGGTATTCATCATCGGTGCCGGCGTCGCGGGTCTTGCGGCGATCGGCACGGCCTCGGGCCTCGGCGCCATCGTGCGCGCCAACGACACCCGCCCAGAGGTCGCCGACCAAGTGAAGTCGATGGGCGCGGAATTCGTCGGCGTCGACTATCAGGAAGAGGGCACCGGCGTCGGCGGTTATGCCAAAGTGATGAGCGAGGGCTTTCAGAAGGCCCAGCGCGCAGCCTTCGCGAAAGAAGCGAAAGACGCCGATATCGTCATCACCACCGCGCTGATCCCGGGCAAGCCCGCCCCCAAGCTCATCACGGCCGAAATGGTGCAGTCGATGAAGCCGGGCAGCGTCATCGTCGACATGGCGGCCGAGCAGGGAGGCAATTGCGAGCTAACGGAACCAGGCAAGGTGGTGGTCAAGCACGGCGTAACGATCATCGGCTACACCGATTTGCCCAGTCGCCTCTCCAAGCAGTCCTCGACGCTTTATGCGACCAATCTGCTGCGCCTGACCGAGGAATTGTGCAAGACCAAGGACGGCGTGATCGACGTCAATATGGAAGACGAGGTGATCCGCGGCGCCACCGTCATCAAGAACGGCGAGATCACCTGGCCGCCCCCGACGCCAAAACTTTCGGCCGCGCCGCCAGCGGTCAAGCCCGCCGCTGCCGCGCCCAAGGCGGAAGAAAAGAAGAAATCCGGCGGCGGCGTGATTGTCACGGCCGGCCTCGCCGTGGCGCTGTTCGCTTTGGTCGGTCTTTATGCTCCGACGGCTTTTCTCGGGCATTTCACGGTCTTCGTGCTGGCCTGCTTCGTCGGCTACATGACGGTGTGGAACGTCACGCCGGCCCTGCATACCCCGCTGATGAGCGTCACCAACGCCATCTCCAGCATTATCACCATCGGGGCGCTGATTCAGATAGCCCCACCGCTCGCGGTGGGCACGATCCGGCCGAACGATTTGATTCTCGGCATGGCGGTTCTCGGCATCGCGCTGACATCGATCAACATGTTCGGCGGCTTCGCGGTCACGCGGCGCATGCTGATGATGTTCCATAAATAGGGGGACCGGAAATGTCCGAAGGTTTGCAGACGGTCTCCTACATCGGAGCGACCATTCTCTTTATCCTCAGTCTCGGGGGGCTTTCCAATCCGGAAACCTCGCGGCGCGGCAACTGGTACGGCATCATCGGCATGACCATCGCGGTGCTCGCCACGGTGTTTGGACCGCGCGTGACGCCGCAAGGCTACGCCTGGATCGTCGGTGCGATGGTCGTCGGCGGCTCGATCGGACTTTATGCCGCCCGCGCGGTCAAGATGACCCAGATGCCGGAGCTGGTCGCGATCATGCACAGCCTGGTCGGCCTTGCCGCCTGCACCATCGGCTTCGCCAGCTTCATCGACACGTCGACGGTCTTCGCCACGGCCGCCGAGCAGACCATCCACGAGATGGAGATTTACATCGGCGTTCTGATCGGTGCGGTGACCTTCTCCGGTTCGGTAATCGCCTTCGGCAAGCTGTCGGGCAAGATCAGCGGCAAGCCGATGCTGCTGCCCGCGCGCCATTTTCTGAACCTTGCCGGCCTCCTGGCGGTGATCTGGTTCGCCTACCAGTTTCTGACGGCGGGAAGCATCCAGGCGGGCATGCTGCCGTTTATTGTGATGACCGTCATCGCGCTTCTCTTCGGCATTCACATGGTGATGGCGATCGGCGGCGCCGACATGCCGGTGGTGGTCTCGATGCTGAACAGCTATTCCGGCTGGGCGGCGGCTGCGACCGGTTTCATGTTGTCGAACGATCTTCTGATCGTGGTCGGCGCGCTGGTCGGCTCCTCGGGCGCGATCCTCTCCTACATCATGTGCCGGGCGATGAACCGCCACTTCCTCAGCGTCATCGCCGGCGGCTTCGGCACCGGCGGCGGCACCGTCGCCAAGAGCGATGGCGTGGCACCGGTGGGCGAAGTCACGCCGATCAGTGCCGTCGAGACCGCCGAGCTGTTGCGCGAAGCCAAGAACGTCATCATCGTGCCGGGTTACGGCATGGCGGTCGCCCAGGCACAGCACACGGTTTACGAGATCACCAAGCTGTTGCGCGAAAAGGGCGTCAATGTGCGTTTCGGCATCCATCCGGTCGCCGGGCGCATGCCGGGGCACATGAACGTGCTGCTCGCCGAAGCCAAGGTGCCTTACGACATCGTGCTCGAAATGGACGAGCTCAACGAGGACTTCCCGGACACCGACGTGGCGATGGTCATCGGTGCCAACGACATAGTCAATCCGGCGGCGCAGGACGATCCCACCAGCCCGATCGCCGGTATGCCGGTGCTCGAAGTATGGAAAGCCAAGACCTCGATCGTCATGAAGCGCTCGATGGCGTCGGGCTATGCCGGCGTCGACAATCCGCTGTTCTACAAGGAGAACAACCGGATGCTGTTCGGCGACGCCAAGAAGATGCTCGACGAAGTGTACACCGCGCTCAAGGCCTGAGCGGCAGGGCCCTTGCGTGAAGCCCCCGCCGGCCTGAAAATGCCGGCGGGGTTTTTCGTTTCGGAGCTCGCGCCGATGACAACCCAGAACGGCATGGCCACGTTCCTGCGCACGGTGATTGCCGTGGCGGCAGCCGGCGGCGCCGTCGCGGGACTGATGTTGGGGGGACAGAGTTCACTAGACGCCCTGCAGATCGGCTCGCTCCCGACGAGCGAGATTTTCAATCTCGCGATTCTTGGCCTTGCGATCGTGATCATCGTTGCCGGTCTTCTGGTAGGCCGCGGAAAAGTGCCGTCGTTTGTGCTGGTTGTGAGCCTCGTCGCCCTTGGCGCGGCCCTGAGCGGGCTCACGCACGATTTCGCGGGAAGGCTCGCGAATTTCGTGCTGTGGGGGTCGGGGTTTTCATTCGGCGCTGCGATTGGACTTCTGTTGGCGTCCTGGATGATGCGCCGCGCGCAACGCAGAGAAGACAAATAGCGGCCGGTCTGGCAGCGCCTGGCAGAACCTTACGATCTGCGCGAAAAGCTTTTCTAATTTGCGAGTGCATTTGCCAGTCCGGCGAGCGGCAAAATAACCTCTATCGGCAGCCGGCCCGATCCTGTCCTCTTTGAATCGTCCGGCCTCGCACGAGGCACGGCAAGCGAGGGGAAGAGGGTCATGCGCGCAATTCTGATAAGCGGTGCCACGCTTGCGACCATGTTGTCGTCATCCGTGGTCATGGCTGAGGGTTTCGGCGACACCACTGACCACAGCACGACGACCAGTCAGACGACGACCACCAAGACGCAGTCCGGCGACACCACCACGACGACCACGACCACCCATACCGAAACGACGTCGCACGGCGGCAGCTGGAGTCCCGGGGTAGGCGGCGGTCCCGGTCTGTTCGGCCTCTCGCCGCGCGGTGGTGGCTTCAGCTACGACAGCCTCGGTGGAAACTGGAGGATCGGCGAGGTCAAGGGCGAAAAGCTCTGCGATCTGACACTGGAGTCGAAGAAGTTCATTTCGAACTATGGTGCGCGCACTGGCGTCGGCTGCCCCGAAGGCCTGTTTGGGGTTTCGAGCTGGATGCTGACGGGCGACGAAATCCGTCTGTTGTCGCCTGCAGGCTCCGTTCTCGCGACGCTCCGTCCGGCCGGATCTGGGGGGTGGAATGGGCGCACGTCAGCCAACCTGGAGTTATTCATGGTGCGGCAATAGCCGGACCGACGAAATCGTGAAGGCTTCAGGCTGGCGCAGGACAGGGCGGGTCTCTATTTTCGCCCGGTATCCTTGGACACGGGCGAGCAGATCTTGAAGGCGTGCATTCATGAGATGACCGGCGGGCGGAGATGAGCGCAGTTCGTATCCGCGAGGCACGCCTCCCGGGCGACAAGCCGGACATCCTCGGTTTCATCGGGGAGTTGCAGAAATTCGAGCACGCTTTTGAAGCCAATCGCCGGCTCGACGCACAGTTTGCCGAGGAGCATTACGCGGCGCTCGTCCCGCAGCTCCTGGTGGACGGAGGAGAGGTTTTCATCGCCGAGGACGCAGAGGCGCGTGCTATCGGCTGGACAGCGGTCTACGAAAAGGCGGGTGAGGTCTATATCGGGGCCGAGGAGCGCCGCTTCGGCTTCATCGCCGAGCTATATGTCGTCGAGGCGGCGCGCGGGGCGGGAGTCGGCCGCCTGCTGATTGCCGCTTGCGAGGACTGGGCGCGCAAGCAGGGCCTCGCGACCGTCAGGATCGGGGTGCTGGCCGGCAACAGCCGCGCGATTGGGGTCTATGCCCGCGCAGGTTACGAACCTTACAGCCTGGAAGTGCGGAAACGGCTCTGAACGAGGCGCCTGCCTGTCGCCGCCATAGGACTGGATGCTTTCGGGTTTCGGCGATATGAATTGGCCCGCCGCGCGGCATGCCCGGGCGGAAAAGGTCAAGACGCGCCGGGTTGGCGCACGACAATCCCGATCTCGTCGCTGCGGCGGCGATATGGAGCGAAAGGAAGAGCCGGTGCTCGACGCGGTTTCAAAGGTTTTTGCAGCGGTCCTTGGGTCGATGAAGGCGCACAAATGGTGGTGGGCAGGCGGTGGCGGCGTGACCGTCGTGGCCGTCGCCGCTGCGGTTGTTTTGTTCGGCGGCTTCCTCGGACCGAGCGGCAATCTCATCTGCACGGCCACGCTCGACAGCGCCCGGAACTTTGGCGTCATCCCCTACACGGCAAGCCTGGCCAATACCGACGCCAAGACGACGGACGTCAAGAATCGCCGGGTATGTCAGGCGCAGGCCGACGGCGATACCTACAACCTGACCGTCGATCTGACCTGCAAGGACAGCAAGCGCATCAAGAAGGGCGAATGCACCAAGCTGTACAGCGTCGCGCGGACGGACGGGTTGTCGACCTACCAGGTGCGGCAGGTGCCGCCGGACGACGAGGCGGCAGTGGTGCCGCCGCCGGCCAGCACCGCGGCCGCCCTTCCGGACGCGGGTGGGCAAGCGCCGGTCGACAGCAGCGATGTCCAGCCGGTGACGGGTGCCGACGTGCAGCCGGCGACGGGAACGAACGCCCAGCCGACGACAGGCACAGGCGACGCCGGCCCGCAGCAACCCGACCCGCAGCATTGACGTCGCCTATCTGAGACCAGCCATTGCGCAGACGAGCTTCCATTCCTCCGGCTTCACCGGTTGAACGGAGAGCCGTGAGGCGCGCACCAGTGTCATATCCTTAAGTTTCGCCGTGGCCTTGATCTCGGCCAGCATCACTGGCTTGGGCAGGTCGCGTACGGCCTTCACCAGCACCAGGCCGAAACGGCCGCTCTCGTCGGTGGGATCGGGGCGGTATCCGCCGATCACCTCGACGATGCCGACAACGCTGCGTTCCGCGCCGGAGTGATAGAAGAAGCCGCGATCGCCGACAGCCATCGCTTTCATGTTGTTGGCGGCCTGATGGTTGCGCACGCCGCTCCAGGGCTCGCCCTTGTCGCCCTTCTTCTTCTGCTGGTCCCAAGACCAGGTTTCCGGCTCGCTCTTGAACAGCCAATACGCCATCAGAATTTCGCCTCGATCGGATTGGCCGTGGCCTTCCAGGGTCTTACCTCGGAAGACGCGAAGACAGCGGCCTTCACATAAGGGTCATTGGCGTGCCAGGTTTTCGCCGCTTCAAGGCTCTCGGCTTCGACGATCATCAAGCTGCCGTTCATGTCGCCCTTGGCGTCGAGGAACGGACCGCCGAGCCGCAGCACGCCGGGAGTCTCGCGCAGATAGGCGAAATGGGCCTCGCGCGCGGCCATGCGTAGCGGCAGCGCGTTCTCCTTGTCGATGGCGATGACGACGAAAAGCATGGCGTACCCGCGCTGTCGTTGCGCGGATATGACATGCGTCCCTCAAAAAGGCAAAGCGCCGGTCAGATCTTGTCGAAGGTGTTGATCGTCAACTTCCAGGGATGAATCTCGGAACGCTCGAACAGCCCAGCCTTCGCGTAGGGATCGTTGTGCGTATAGACCATGGCTTCGTCGTAATCCTTGGCTTCGATGACCGAGAAGCTGCCGATCATGTCGCCGTTTGGCCCCACGAAGGGGCCGCCGAATTTCACTTTGCCGTTCGCCTTCGTGTACTCGACATGCTTGGGTCGTGTGGCTGCGCGGATGGCTGCACCGCCCGCTTTCCTGTCGAAGGCTATGAACATGAACAACATGGGTGTCTCTCCTATTCCGGCTTCAACGGCCGGCTCATCAGATGCAGGATAGCGGCGTCGAGCGGCAGAGAACCGTCGAGCAACGAGGCGACGGTTTCGGCCACCGGCAGCTCAATCTTCTCCCTGCGGGCGCGGATGACGAGCGCCGGTGCGGTCATGGCGCCTTCCGCCAGCGGTTCCCCCGGCGCGCGGAGTTCGGCTGGCGCACGGCCTCTTCCGATTTCATAACCGAAGCGGTGATTGCGCGAGGTCTGGCTGGTGGCAGTGAGCACCAGATCGCCCAGCCCCGACAGGCCCATCAGCGTTTCCGAACGTGAACCCAGCGCCGTGCCGAGGCGCAACAGCTCGGCGAAGCCGCGGGCCAGCAGCGCCGCGCGGGCGCTTTCGCCGAGGCCAAGACCGTCCACGATGCCGCACGCGATGGCGTAGACGTTCTTTGCCGCGCCGCCGAGCGCCACGCCAAGAAGGTCATCCGTGGCATAGGGCCGGAAGGTTGCGTGGCCCAGGCTCGCCTGCAGGCGCTGGGCGATGTCGACGCGCGCTGCGATGGTAAGCGCGGTCGGCAGGCCCATCGGGGCGTCGCGCGCAAAGGACGGCCCGGAGAGGATCGCCGGCTCGAAGCCCGGTGCGGCCTCGCGGAACACCTCGGTCACCAGCTTGCCGCTGGCCTGTTCGATGCCTTTGGCGCAGATCACCAGCGGAATGCCCTGCGCCGCCTTGGCGGCGACCTGGACCAGGGTGGTGCGCAGGTGCTGGGCCGGCGCGACGACCAGGAGCGCCCCGGCGCGTACGGCCGCCGAGAGATCGCCGGTCTCGGCAATGGACGGGGGAAGGGGAACGCCGGGCAGGAAAGGGGCGTTTTCATGCTTTCGGGCAATCGACTCGACCACCTCCGGCTCGCGTGCCCAAAGGCTCACCTGTCGTCCGGCACGGGCGGCGACCAGGGCCAAAGCCGTTCCCCAGGCGCCGGCGCCGATCACGCCGATCTTGTCGTAAGGCCTTGCTGCATCCGGCATTTCTGTCATTGATGGGTTCCGAGCTGGCTTATGACGCGGTGCGGAAGATTGAACGATTTGTTGAACGTTCAGAAATAAATACTATCCTGAACTGGAAAATAAGAGCATTCCGGTCGCCTGAACCGGTGCAGGGGGCATGGTCTATGGCCGAGAAGGACACGGTTCGCGAACAGATCATCGACGCCGCCAAAAAGCGATTTTCGCACTTCGGTTATGCCAAGACCACCATGGCTGAGGTCGCCGCCGACTGCAGCATGTCGCCGGGTAATCTTTACCGCTTTTTCCCCGGCAAACTCGACATTGCCGAAGCGATTGCCAGCGTCGCGCGGGAAGAGCACCTGAAAGACCTGCGCAAGCTGATCAACGAGCCGGGCAAGAGCGGGCGCGATCGATTGCGCGACTTTTTCTTCGAGGAATTGCGCCATACCTATCACATGCTGGAAAAGAATCCGCGCGTATATGAGATGGCGAGCGTGATCGCCAACGAACGACCAGAATTCGCAAACCGGATGTTCGCCGAGGAGCGCAAGATTCTGGTCGAAATGATGGTCGAGGCCGAACGGCACGGTGAATTCAAGACAGGCGACAAGGAATTCACCGCCGAGATGATCCAGTCGGCGCTGATGAAATTCCGATACCCGCAATTGTGGTCCAAATTGACCCTGCCCAAGCTCGAACGCGAACTCGACGGGGTGCTGAAACTCCTGATCGACGGGCTGTGCGCCCAGAAGGCGCATCACAGCACCGGTCAGGCCGCCTAGACCGATGGCCCCTCGCTGTCTTGCTCTTCCTTCCGCCACAAATCCGTCCTAGACAACCCGCGATGCGTCGCCTTGCAAGCCTCTTTCTCCTCGGGATTTTGGCCATGGGCCTCGGCGGAGCGGGCCAGCCCCCGCCCCAGCGCCCCATCGTGCTGACCGACGCCGACCGCACCGATCTTGATCGCGTCAGCGCCTATCTCAATTCCATTCACACGTTGACTGGCGATTTCATTCAGATCGACCCGGATGGCCAGGTGGACCAGGGCCGGTTCTATATGCAGAAGCCGGGACGCGTGCGCTTCGAGTACAAGCCGCCTAATCCGATCCTGATCGTGTCCGACGGAACGACCGTCGCGGTCGCCAACCGCAAGCTCAACACCATCGATCGCTATCCGCTGTCGTCGACGCCCCTGGACCTCGTGCTCTCGGACGACGTCGATCTGCGCCACGACAATGAGGTCATGGCGGTCAAACGACAGCCGGGAGAACTGATCATCGAGGTGCGTTCGAGTACCAACCGCACCAAGCCGAACATCAGCCTCATCTTTTCCGACCCCGGGATCGAGCTTCGGCAGTGGACGGTGATCGACGACCAGGGACAGACGACCACGGTCGCGTTGCGCAACCTGGAACCCGGCGCGACGATTGATGGCCAGATGTTCGTGCTCAAGAATGCGCGCAAAGCGGTCGGGACCAGGTCGCGGGACTGAGCGCCATGTCTGCTTCGCGTCCCGTCGTCGGGTTGGTGTGCGATCACCGCATGGTAGGCCGACATCCCTTCCACATGGTCGGCGAGAAATACATCACCGCCCTGCGTGACGGCGCCGACGCTTTGCCGCTACTCATACCTGCACTTGAGCCGCCGCTGTCGGTTGCGGACCTGCTGGCAACCGTCGATGGTCTGCTGTTCACCGGTTCGCCGTCGAACGTCTCGCCGCGTCATTACGGTGGGCCGACGCCGCGCGATGGCCAATTGCAGGATGAGCGCCGCGACGAAATCGCGCTGCCACTGCTGCGCGCCGCAGTGGACGCCGGCAAACCCGTGATCTGCATTTGTCGCGGTTGCCAGGAACTGAATGTCGCGTTCGGCGGCACGCTGCATCAAAAGGTCCACGAGGTCCAAGGCCGCCTCGACCATCGCGAAAAGGATGTTGCTTCGCTCGATGAGCAATATGCACCCGTCCATCCGGTGTCGGTGATGGAAGGCGGCTTACTGTCGCGCCTTACAACCGCCCGCAGGTTCGACGTAAACTCACTGCACGGTCAGGGCGTCGACAAGCTGGCACCGTCCCTATTCGCGGACGCTGTGGCGCCGGACGGACAAATCGAGGCTGTCTCCATGCCCGGAGCCAAGGGCTTCGTGCTGGGCCTGCAATGGCATCCGGAGTGGCGCTGGTCCGAGAACGAGGTCTCGCGGGCGATCTTTGCCGCTTACGGTGTGGCATTGCGCAAATAGGAGCTAATCGTAACCTCCAGGAACTTTACGCTCCCCTAGCGCATCGCGTGCATCTTGGCGGAAGTCTAGGACACGCCCTGATGCCGGATACTGCCCGTTTCCTCGGTTTTGCTTTTGCCAACGCCGATTTTCTCTTCAAGATCGATACGGCCGGTACGATCCTTCTCGCGATGGGCGCTGGCCGCGACTTTGCCCAATCCGATGACGAAAGTCTGATCGGCGAATCGTCTGGGAAATTGTTCCAGCCTTCCGAGAGAACCAAGTTCGCGAACGTCACACGCTCGCTTCCGCAAGGCGGCCGTATCGGCTCCTTTCGCCCGAAGGTGGTGGGCGGAAGCGAAGCCAATGTTGCGATGTTTCGCTTGCCGGATAACGACGACAAGATTTCCTGCACGCTTGCGAAGCCGGGCTCGCGAGGGCCGCTGCGGACACACGTCAAGGACAATAAGACGGGATTACTGACACGCGACTCCTTCCTGGCGGCAGCGGAGAAGATCGCAAGCGAGTCCGACGCGTTGACATTGCTCGATGTTCCGGCGCTGCCCGGACTTTGCGGAAAGCTGCCGCCCGAACAGGCCGACAGACTGCTCGCCTCGATCGGTGCGACGATCGAAGGCGCTGGCGCCAAGCTGGCCGGCAGACTTTCGGAGACGGGTTTTGGTCTCATCG
>DAIDUA010000181.1 GCA_027456965.1 Alphaproteobacteria bacterium
GGCTACCTGAAGGCGTTGGCCAACCGGCACGCCTTCTTCCGCGAGCACGGTGCGACCGCTACCGATCACGGCCACCCCACGGCGCGAACGGTCGACCTGAGCGCGACCGAATGCCAGGCGTTGCTCGACCGTGCGCTCCGCGGCCGTCTCGAGACCGGCGAGGCCGAACTCTTCCGCGCGCAGATGCTGACCGAGATGGCGCTGATGTCGTGCGACGACGGCATGACAATGCAGATTCACCCGGGCTCGTTCCGCAATCACAACCCGGCGCTGTTCGCGACTTACGGACGCGACCGCGGCGCCGACATCCCGATGCGCACCAGCTATGTGGACACGCTGAAGCCGCTGCTCGACCGCGTCGGCAACCGCGCGGACCTCACGATTATCCTGTTCACGCTGGACGAGAGCAATTACGCGCGCGAACTGGCGCCGCTGGCTGGCCACTATCCGTGCCTCAAGTTGGGTCCCGCCTGGTGGTTCCACGATTCACCGGAAGGCATGATGCGGTTCCGCCGCCAGACGACGGAGACGGCCGGCTTCTGCAACACGGTCGGCTTCAATGACGACACGCGCGCCTATTTCTCGATCCCGGCACGGCACGATCTGGCGCGGCGCATCGATTGCGCCTATCTCGCCGAACTGGTCGCGACGCATCGGCTCGATGAAAGCGAAGCGGCGGAGATCGCCGTCGATCTGGCCTACAATCTGCCGAAGAAGGCGTACAAGCTCTAAAGCCGCTCGACGATGGTGACGTTGGCCATGCCGCCGCCTTCGCACATGGTCTGCAGGCCGTAGCGCTTGGCCGTGTCGCGCAGCGCATGCACCAGCGTGGTCATCAGCGTGGTGCCGGTGGCGCCCAGCGGATGGCCGAGCGCGATGGCGCCGCCGCGGGCGTTCAGCCGCGCCGGGTCAGCGCCCGTTTCCTTCAGCCAGGCCACGGGTACGGAGGCGAAGGCTTCGTTGACCTCGAACAGGTCGACATCGCCGATCTTCAGGCCCGCTTTCGCCAGGGCGCGCTGCGTCGCCGGTATGGGCGCTTCCAGCATGATGACGGGATCACCGCCCAGCACCGTCATGTGATGGATGCGCGCCATCGGCTTGGCGTCCAGCGCCCTGAGCCCAGCTTCGTTGGCGATCAGCACGCCCGAAGCGCCGTCGCAGATCTGGCTTGAGGTGGCCGCAGTGATGACCCCACCTTCGCGGATCAGCTTGACGGCCCCGATCGCCTCCACGCTGGCATCAAAACGGATGCCTTCGTCGGTCGCGTGCTCCACCTTGCTGCCATCGTCCAGCGTCACCGTCAGCGGCACGATCTCGTCCTTGAACGCGCCCGCCTGCGTCGCGGCGATGGCCTTGGCGTGGCTCTCATAGGCGAACCGGTCGAGCTGATCCTTCGACAGTTTGTATTTCTCCGCCATCATCTCGGCGCCGAGGAACTGGCTGAATTGCGTGTCGGAATAACGCTTGACGATATTGGGGCTCATATAGGTGCCGAAATTATTCTGTGCTGGCAGCATCACCGAAAGCCCCATCGGCACGCGCGTCATGCATTCGACGCCGCCGGCGATGACCACATCCATCGCGCCGGATTTCACCGCTTGCGCCGCAAAATGCAGCGCCTGCTGTGACGAGCCGCATTGCCTGTCCACGCTGGTCGCTGGAACGGTCTCCGGCAGCTTGGAGGCCAGCACGGCGTTGCGCGCGATGTTGATCGCTTGCTCACCGACTTGCATGACGCAGCCGAAGATCACGTCCTCGATCAGCGCCGGGTCGGCCTTGGTGCGCTCCATCAGCGCATCGATCAGCGCACCGCCGAGGTCGGCCGGATGCCAGCCCTTGAGCCGTCCGCCCTTGCGTCCGCCCGCCGTTCGGGCCGCCGCCACGATATAAGCCTCTGCCATGCGCTCATCCTTTTGCTGCCCTGCGTCGTCCATACCATCGTGGCGTGGGGTAAGCGCAAGAATGGGCGTGACTTGTCGCCGGCCTGCCCTAAGGTAATCGCGGGAGGACGATTTGATGAGCAGCGACAAGCCGCAGAAGCCCGAAACCATCGCCGCGCAGGGGCTGGGCTGGATCGATCCGGAAACGCATGCGGTCGCGCCCGTGGTGCATGCGTCGTCGACCTATCTGCGAGATGCGGACAATCGGTATCGCTCCGGCCGCATGTATGCGCGCGCCGACAATCCCGCCTACGACCAGCCGGAGGCCGTGCTCGCGGCGCTGGAGAAAGGCGAGGACGCAATGCTCTTCGCCTCCGGCATGGCGGCGGCGCCCGCGGTATTCCTGGCGCTGGCGTCCGGCGATCACGTGGTGGCGCCGAAAGTCATGTACTGGGCGTTTCGTCACTGGCTGGCGGATTTCGCCAAGGTCTGGGGCCTTGCCGTTGATTTCGTCGACATGACCGATCTTGCCGCGCTCAAGCTGGCGATGCGGCCCGACAGGACGCGTCTGGTATGGATCGAAACGCCGGCCAATCCCCTGTGGGAAATTGCCGACATCGCGGCTGCCGCCGAGATCGCACACGCCGCCGGCGCCAGGCTCGCCGTCGACTCCACCGTCGCCACGCCGGTGTTCACAAGGCCGGTCGAGTTGGGTGCCGATCTCGTGATGCATTCGGCGACGAAGTACCTCAACGGCCATTCCGATCTGGTGGCCGGCGCGCTGGTGACCCGCGTCAAAGACGAGCACTGGGAACGCATCGCAGCCATTCGCACCCGCATTGGCGGTGTTCTCGGCTCGTTCGAGGCTTGGCTGCTGCTGCGCGGCATGCGCACGCTGTTTCCGCGTGTCCGCACGGCGGCGGCGAACGCCGACACGCTGGCCCATAAACTCGCCGCCAACCCACACGTGTCGTGCGTGCTCTATCCGGGTCTTCCCGAATTTCCCGGCCATGCCGTCGCCACGCGGAAGATGACGGGTGGTTGCGGCGGCATGATTTCTATCCGTGTCAAAGGCGGCGAGCAGTCGGCCGTCGCCACGGCCGCCCAGGTCGAAATCTGGAAGCGTGCGACCTCGCTGGGTGGTGTGGAAAGCCTGATCGAGCATCGCGCGTCCGTTGAAGGCGCCGATACGCCATGTCCCCCGGACCTGCTGCGCCTGTCGGTGGGTATCGAGGATGCCGGCGACCTCCTCGCCGACCTCGAACGAGCCCTCGCGATCGCGCACGGCTGAGCAGTGTGCTTCGGCACTTCGAGCGCCGGTGTGACGGAAAATTGGCGGGAGAACTTCCTGGTCGCCACGCTTGGCACATGGCACGGGGGCTGTCTAATCTCTCAGAACAATTCCATCGCGAAAGGACGCGCGTCATGGTCGCAGCACCGACATCTCGTCAAGGAATCTCGCGGGCAACACTTGTGGGCTTGTTCCTCGCGCTCATCGTTCCCCTCCTGCCTCCCGTTGTCGACTCGATCTTTTATGGAATGGAACAAACAAGCGCTCGCATCGAGTGGGGCATCGTCGTGCATTGGGTCAACTTGACGGCTTTGATGGCCGTGGTGATCCTCGCCGAGAGGCAGCCGCTGGCGTCCATTGGTCTGCGGGCGCTACGCTGGTGGACAATTCCGCTGGGCCTGCTTGCGGGTCTCGCGATCATGGCGCTTTCCGGCGTTCTCGTGCGTATGCTGGGGGCAAGCAGCGACGTGCATTTCGTGGCTCTTCTGCAGGCCTTGCCGTTCTCCACGCGTCTGCTCCTCGTCGTGACCGCGGGCGTATTCGAGGAGACACTGTACCGAGGCTACGGCCTTGAGCGCCTGGCGTCCGCGTTCGGCAGCAAATGGGTGGCCGGCGCGGTGACTGTCACGCTCTTCACGCTAGGACACATTTCGGCCGTTGGGCTTGCGCACCTGCTTCCGGTCTTCATTGTCAGCTTATTTGTCACGCTGCTGTATCTGTGGCGGCGGGACCTTGTGGTCAATGTCATCGCCCATGCGACGATCGACGGTGTCGGACTGCTACTCATACCGATACTGGCTCATCATGGGGCCCTGTGACCGCGCACGGGCTGCATGCGTCGCCGCCGGCCTTGCGTAGCGTCCCGGCGCGTCTTAATCAGACACCCTGTATATTCTGCGTTTGGAGAGGGCCGCCATGCAGCACATTCAAACCGCTTTCCTGTTCGACCTCGACGGCACGCTGGTCGACAGCGTCTATCAGCACGTTCTAGCCTGGATGGAGGCGCTCGACGAAGAAGGCATCGAATTGTCCGTCTGGCGCATCCATCGTAAGATCGGCATGAGTGGCGGGTTATTCACAGATCAGCTGCTGCGCGAAACCGACCAGCCGATCGCCCCGGATCGCGTCGACCGCATCCGTCGCCTGCACGCCGAGGCCTACAAGCGCAATGCCAGGAAGATAAGGCCGCTGCCCGGCGCGCGCGAACTCCTTGCCACGCTGACCCAAACGGGCATCCCCGTGGCTATCGCCACCAGCGGCCGTCTGGAAACCGCGGCGCCCAACATCGCGGCGTTGGGCGTCGATCCCGCCAAGATTCCGGTGGTGACGCGCGACCAGGTAAAATACGCCAAGCCGGACCCCGATCTGTTTCTCGCCGCCGCCGAGCGTCTCGGCGTTCCGATCGAGAATTCGGTGGTGATCGGCGACAGCATCTGGGACATGCTGGCGTCGCGCCGTTGCCGCGCGCTGGGCGTCGGCCTTTTGTCCGGCGGCTACGGACAGGACGAACTGGAGCGCAGCGGCGCCATCCGCGTTTATTAGGATCCCAGCGACCTGTTGAAGCATCTCGATGAGGTCGGCGGGCGCCGCTGAGCGCCGGCTATATCTTGTCCGTCGAGAAGCGGAACGTCATCACCCCGCGGAACGGTTTCCCCGGCACCAGCTCGGTCGAGGGAAAATTCCGGTGGTGTGGCGAATTGGGGAGGTGCTGCGCCTCGGGCACCGCCACGCCCTGTACCGCCGAAGGGTCGGCTTCGCGTCCCCCCATCTGGCGCGACGCCATGACAAGCGCATGGCTGATCGCGAGCCAGGTACCGGATCGCCTTCATCATTCCCCACAGGCCGGTCGTGCATCGCTGCCCCGGACGATTCGGCTTCACCCTAAACGGCGCGACCAGTACTCACTCCGAATCCGTCATGTCGCTTGCGTAGCGAAGCCCATCTCGCCGATATTTCTCACGGGCGATCTCAATCCAAGCTATTGGAAACTCCATCGATTCATCACAGCTCGACGGAACCCTAAGCCACCGAGATCACCCAATGTTCGGTCAGGCTCTAAGAAATGGAGGACAATGTGACGAAGATTTTGGCGCTGCACGGAATTAATCTCAACATGTTCGGCAAGAGGGACCCCGCCCAATATGGCCGCGTCACGTCTCAGGATATCTACACAAGCATAGAGAAACTTGGAAAAGAGCTTGGTGTTGAGGTCGAAAACTATCAAACCAACGACGAAGGCGCGATTTGTATGAAGATCCATCAAGCCTTTCTCGACGGCGTCGACGCCATCATGATCAATGCCGGCGCATGGACTCATTACAGCTATGGCTTGCGCGATGCCCTTGCCATTTTCACCGGACCGATCGTCGAGGTCCACATGTCCAATGTCCACGCGCGGGAGGAATTCCGGCATCATTCGGTGATTTCTGCGGTCGTAAAAGGTCAAATCGTCGGCTTCGGGCTCGACTCTTATCTCCTCGCCCTACGTGCCTGCGTAGCGATGATTGGACAAAATAAGTAGCGCAACCATTACCCGGCAGATGTGCGCTCATAGAGGTATCACACGTAGGACGGTCTCTCTCTCGGTCAGGTGGAGGCAGAGCACCAACGTCGCGCGGACGCGCAGGAGAACGGGTTATCCGAGGATCGCGCGGATTCTGTAGGTCTTTCCGTCATCGACCAGGAGGATGCGCATTGGCACATCGGACAACGGCTTGCCGTCGATCTCCGCGGAGGCGATTCCGTGACTGACGCCGTGCGGATTTTCGACCACGATCTCATAACGTGTAGAGCCGTGGCGAAAGACGATCTCGAGACCAGGCCAGTGTTTTGGGATGCAGGGATCGAGGAGGAGAAATGCGCCTTTCCGGCGAAGGCCGAGAATGGATTCGATCCCGGCTCTATACATCCATGCGGCGGAGCCTGTGTACCATGTCCATCCGCCGCGGCCGACATGTGGTGCCTCGGAATAGACGTCCGCGGCGACGACATACGGCTCGACCTTATAGCGATGCACGCCTGCGCGTGTGCTGGAATGGCTGACCGGATTGATGAGCGAGAAGAGGTTCGCGGCCCTGTCGCCGTCGCCGAGCATTGCAAAAGCGATCACAGACCAAGCGGCTGCATGGGTATATTGGCCGCCGTTCTCGCGGATGCCGGGTGGGTAACCCTTGATGTACCCCGGGTCGAGCGGCGTGTGGTCGAAGGGCGGCGTGAAGATCAGTGCCAGCCCGGTGTCGCGCTGAATGAGTTGAGCGTCAACGGCGGCCATCGCTTGTACGGCGCGTTCCGGCCCTGCGGCGCCGGAGATTGCACTCCAGGATTGGACGATGGAGTCGATCCGGCATTCGCCGTTCGTAGACGAGCCAAGAGGCGTTCCATCATCATAATAGGCGCGTCGGTACCAGTTTCCGTCCCAACCGTCTCGTTCAATAGCCGTTTTGAGCGCCTGGACATGTGCTTGCCAATTGTTTGCGCGCTCGTTTTCTTCACGCGTTTTGGCCAACGGTGCGAAGGCGGACAGTGTCGCGTGCAGGAACCAGCCCAGCCAGATGCTCTCACCCTTGCCCAGTTCACCGACGCGGGTCATGCCATCGTTCCAGTCGCCTGTGCCGATCAAGGGCAATCCGTGCGAGCCGATAAGAAGGCTTTGATCAAGCCCCCGCGCGCAGTGTTCGAACAGCGAGGCGGTTCGGTCGGATACAGTCGGTTGGAAATAGGCGTCGTTTTCGCCGGGGCGGAGTGCTTGTCCTTCGATGAAGGGAACTTGCTCATCCAGTACCGACAGGTCGCCCGATGTCTCGACGTAATGCGCGACGGCGTAAGACAGCCAGATACGATCATCCGAAATTCGCGTGCGGACCCCTTGGCCAAATGGCGGAAGCCACCAATGCTGGACGTCACCTTCGATGAACTGGCGGGCGGCGGCGCGTAAAAGGTGTTCGCGCGTCATGGCCGGCCTGGACAGTGCGAGCGCCATTCCGTCTTGGAGCTGATCGCGGAATCCATAGGCACCGCTCGCCTGATAGAATGCCGATCGCGCCCACAGACGGCAGGCCACCGTTTGATAGAGCAGCCAGCGGTTGAGCATGATGTCCATCGAACGGTCTGGCGTCTTCACCTGAACGGCACCGAGAAATTCGTCCCAATGCTGCAAGACATCGCGAAAAATCGCGTCGAGATCGACCGCGCGATAATGCGCGATCAGAAATTGCGCATCGGCTGCGCTGGGCGCCTCGCCGAGGAAGAACACAATCTCGACGGTTTCACCGGGGGCAAGCGTCAATGGCGCTTGAAGAACGCCGCAGGGATCGAGGCCTGCGCCTACGCGCCCCGAAAGCTTGGGTGCGCTTGCGGCGAGCGCGGCGGGATTGTCGAGCGATCCGTTTCGGCCCAGGAACTCACGCCGGTCGCCGGTCCAGCTCGTCTGCCGGCCTGCCAAGTCCGCGAACGCCACCCGTGAACCGAATGTCGTGTTCCAGGGATTGCGGGCAAGGAAAGCCCCGGTTGTGGGATCGATTTCCGTGACGATGAACGGCGCGGATGCATTGCGCGACGGACCAAGCACCCATTCGACATAGGCCGTGATCGACAGCCGTCGCGTTCGCACGGAAGTGTTGCGGATCCTGAGGCGCGAAATCTTGATCGGATCATGAAGTGGAACGTACTGGAGAAGATCAAGCTTGATCCCGTGCGCCTCGTGCTCGAATCGGCTGTATCCCTGACCGTGGCGCACGACATAGGGCGCGGTGTCGTCTCGGATCGGTAGGGCGGTCGGTCCCCACAGTTCGCCGCTGTCCTCGTCGCGCACAAAAAGGACTTCGCCTGGCCGGTCGGCCACGGGGTCGTTCTACCAGGGCGTCAGCTGGTTTTCTTTGCTGTTGACGGACCATGTGTAACCGCCGCCTTCAGCCGCAACCTGGAAACCGAATGAGGCATTGGCAATTACATTGACCCACGGTGCCGGCGTCACCTGTCCGGCGTTCAGGATCGTCAGATATTCCCGGCCATCGGCCGCGAACCCGCCAAGGCCGTTGAAGAATTCGAGATCAGGCATTGCGGGCGCGGACGGCGGCACGTCTATGGGCTTTGGGCGCCGCGGCGGGGGCAGCGCAGCGATGCTTGCTTTGCGCAGGCGGTCGAGCTGGTCCAACAGACTTCCTTGGTGTGCTGCTAGCACGACTCGAGCAACGGAGGGCAGCAGGGCGCGCATCTCCTGCGAGATGAGATCGGCCCGCAGGACGAATACGCCGCCGCGCGTGCCGTCCGCTGCAGTCAACGAATGGGATTGACTTGTCCGCACCATCGTTTCAATGGCGATGTGAAGGTCCTGAATGTAGGAGGATGATCGTTCGTTCAGGATTACGAGATCGACGGTCAACCGTTTCATCCGCCAGTACTCGTGGGCACGCAGCAATTGGCCGACAATGGCAATGTCCTCGATGTCGTCAATCCGCACCAGAACGATCGGGATATCGCCGGAAATGCCCTGAGCCCACAGTCCCGCCGGGCTGCCGCTGCCTCGGCGAATGACATCGGAAGACGGACGCATGGACGGGCTGGTGTAGAGAACGTGGCCGGCAAGGCGTTGGAAGAGGCCGGCCTCTTCAGCGTCGACGTCGAGATGGCGCAACTGCACCTGAGCCTGGGTCCATGCCAGGGTGGCCGCGCGGTCGAAGGCGTTGGCGTCCTGATGCTTGTCAACCAAATCCAGCACATCGGCGCGGGACGACGCAACGATGGTCCAGAATGCTATACGCGCCGTCTCGCCCGGCTGAACCCGCACGCAGCGGCGCATGGCGAATATGGGATCGAGGACGGTTCCAACACTGCCGGAAAGGGATCGGGCATCCGTCACCCCCATCGGTGACCTTGCATCGCGCCCGCGGCCGAGAAACCTAGCACGATCGGTTTCTATCTCGGTCTCGCCGACCGTCTCACCTTCGACGATGGCGAGGTGTTCCGCCCAGACCCCAGGCTCGGTTGGCGATCGACGGCGCCGCGTCGCAAGAATAACACCCGCCCTGGCGTCGTATTCGGTTTGCACGAACATTTTGGAAAAGGTCGGATGTGCCGCGTCGGCTGCCGGAGGAGCCAGCACGAGCTCGGCGTAGGATGTGATCTCGATCTCGTGGGGCCTGATGCCCGCATTCGATATGGACAGGCGGCGAACCTCGGCATCATCTTCGGGCGAAACCACGACTTCGAGAATCGTCGTGATCGTTCCGTCGCGCCGGGCGTACTCCACCTTGTCTTCGCTGAACCTGACGTCATAGCTGTCTGGTTCGACGCCGCACGGCTGATAGCCCGCGGACCATACTTCGCCGCTTCTGACATCCCGCAGGAAGATGTACGAACCCCAGTCGTCGCAGGTCGTGTCTTCGCGCCAGCGCGTAATTCCCACATCGCGCCATCGGCTGTAGCCGGAGCCGGCCGCCGTGAGCATCACGGCATAACGGCCATTCGAGAGCAGGTGTGCCGCCGGTGTCGGGCCGTGTGGCGAGCGGATGCGCCGCACCGTCGGGCGGTCAAGCGCGCGGCCTGCGACAGTCGTCTTGGCGTCCTCCGTCCATGGGCGAACGGCCGCAACATCGCGTGGCGTCCGCTCTTGCAGAAGGAGTTCCGTTGCCTGGATGGCTGGCTCGGTATGAAATCGGGCCCGCATTTTTCCGTCCAGAAGCGCGTTGGCGATGGCAACGATCGTCATGCCTTGATGGTGCGCCATGAAAGCGCGAATGACCGCGCGATCCTCAACCTCTGGCAGGCGCGAAGGGGTGTAATCTAATGCTTCGTAGAAACCGTAGCGGCCGCGCGCGCCGGCTGCTGCCAGTCGCATAAAATTGCGCGTCGAGGCCGCGGGTTCGACCATGGTCGCGAGCGCCGTCGCATAAGGCGCTATGACGGCGTTCTCGCCTAGGCCGCGTTTCAGGCCCAGCCCTGGCACTCCAAAATTCGAGTATTGATAGGTGAATTCGAGGTCGCGCGCATTGTAGGCGGATTCCGAAATGCCCCATGGCAGGCTTCGCTCGGCGCCATAGCTGATCTGCCTATGGACGATGAGGCGGCTCGTCTCTTCCAACAGGCTGCCGGCCGGCGCACGCATCACCAGCGACGGCATCAGATACTCGAACATCGACCCCGACCAGGAGATCAGTGCTGCCCCATGTTCGACCGGGGTAACGGCGCGCCCGAGCCGGAACCAGTGCCGGGACGGGATGTCGCCTTTGGCGACCGCCACAAAACTCGCCAGACGCGCTTCGGAGGCCAGCAAATCGTAGCAGCTTTCGTCGAGACGGCCTTCCGCGACGAGATATCCGATCGAGAGGAGCTTGCGAAGCGGATCGAGAAGGAAGCCGAATTCCATCGCCTCTGCTATGGACCGTGCCGTCGTCTCGAGCGCGAGAAGGCGCATATTCAACAACTGGGCATATTCGGCCGTCCGGGTTACGTCGCGCAGGTGACTATCGATCGATCTCTGTGTTGCCCGTGCCCAGAAGAGCATTTCGATACTGGCCTCATCCCCGCTCGCCAGCGTTTGCGTGATATCGACGATGTTTGCGGCCAGCTTCGCGAGTTTCTTGAGTTGCGCCGGCAGTTCGGTCGCCGCTGAAGGATCGACTGCCACGGCGGCACCAAGAGCATCAAGTGCGCTGTCAAGTTCTTGCCGTGTGATGAACTCCGTTCGCCGACCGCCCGGAAGCTCGCGAATGGCCTCGCGCGCCAAGCGCAAAGCATCATCGATGCCGGCGAACAGGCAGGCGGGGGTGCGACGGGGCGATCGATCCATTCTCGGCAGGCGTTTGCGACGGCGATCAAATGCCCGGCCAGATTGCCGCTATCCACGGTCGAGACGTATCGCGGATGCAGCGGACGCAGATCGCTCGTGTCGTACCAATTGTAGAAATGGCCGCGAAAGCGTTGGAGCGAGCCCATCGTGGCAAGTGTCGCTTCCAGGCGCTCGACGGTCTCGGTCCTCCCCACCCATCCGAAATCGCAGGCGCTGACTGCCGAAAGAAGATAGAGGCCGAGATTGGTGGGAGACGTCCGGTGCGCGAGGACTGGCTTTGGGTCTTCCTGGAAATTGTCGGGTGGCAGCATATGGTCCGCTGCCGTGACGAAGGTCTCGAAGTAGCGCCAGGTACGGCGTGCAACCAAGCGCAAAGCGCGCGCGTCGGCTTCGGACACGGAAAGACGGCCGGCCACGAGAGGAGAAAGGCTCGTCCATCGTGCGATCGCTGGCGCGGCGATCCATAGAAGCGCCAATGGAACTGCGACCGACCACGCCTCGCCGTCGACCCACCAAACAACGAACATGGACGTTATGCCGATAACGACGCTTCCCGCCATCCGGCGATAGACGCCGGCAATGTGAAGCCGTGGACTGAGATTCGCGTGTGCAGCCGTGACCCATTCGAGCAGATGCAGGTGGCTGACGAACAGGCGGAACAGTGTTCTGCCGATGGCGTCTGTCATCGACCACGCTTGATGGGCCAGGAATGTCACTGTCAATGCAGTCTGCGTCAAGGCAAGACCAAGATCGTCGCTGAGCGCATCCAGATGGCTTCGGGTCGTTGTCCTGGCGCGCCGCGGCACGATGGCCGCGAGAACCGGGAGCAGGGTTGGCAGTGCAATTGTCGATAGGATAAAGCAGGTCCATAGCGCAGCATCACGCTCGGACAATATCCACCCGAGCAGCAATGCCACGACGCTTGCCGGTGCAGATAGTGTTCGCCGCAGATTGTCGAGCATCTTCCAGCGGCCGATGAGCGGAAGCGCGCTCCTGCTGCGCTGGTCGTGGGATGCATCGCCGCGCCCGAAAATCCAAGGCAGCAACTGCCAGTCGCCGCGGGCCCAGCGGTGCTGGCGCGCCACGGCGACGTCATAGCGGGAGGGAAACTCCTCGACGACTTCGACGTCGGACGCCAGGCCGGCGCGGGCGAAAGTTCCCTCGAAAAGATCGTGGCTGAGAAGCGTGCTTTCCGGAACGCGGCCGTTCAAGGCGGTCTCGAATGCGTCTACATCGTAGATACCCTTGCCGGCATAGGAACCTTCTCCGAACAGGTCCTGATACACGTCGGCTACCGCCGAGGCGTAGGGGTCGATGCCGCTCATGCTGGAGAAGATTCGCTGGAACAGCGATCCTTCGCGGCCGACCGGCAGGGACGGCGTGACGCGCGGCTGCAGCACCGCATATCCGTCGACGACGCGCCCGGTGGCGGCGTCGAACAGCGGTCGGTTGAGAGGGTGCGCCATCTTGCCGACCAGCTTGCGGACGGTTTCTCGAGGTAGCCGCGGGTCGGCGTCGAGCGTGATGACATACCGGACATCCGGCGGCATGACGGGTGGGCGGCCTGTAATAGTCACGAACGTCGTATCGGCTGCACCGCGCAGCAGCCGGTTCAACTCGTGGAGCTTGCCGCGTTTGCGTTCCCAGCCGATCCATTGTCGCTGGCCTTCGCTCCAGACCCGCCGGCGATGGAGGAGCAGAAAGCGTTCGCCTCCGGGCGCCGGACCGTATTGGACATTCAGACGGTCGATGCCCTTGGCAGCCTCATTGAGGAGTGCGTCGTCTCCCGCGGCGTGTTCCGTCGAGGCGTCCGTCCAATCCGAAAGCAAAGCGAAATGAAGATCGCCCTCGGGACTCGCGAGATAATGGATTTCCAGACGTTCGATCTGTTCTTCGATCCCAGACTGTGTCGTGAGCATGGTCGGAACAGCGACGATGGTGCGCAGGTTCGGCGGTACGCCGTCGCGGAGCGCCAAGCCCGGCAGGGTTGCCGCGCCAAACATGGCCATCACTATCCGGTTCACCAGCGCGACCGCCAAGTCCATCGCCGGAAAAATTCCGAGGACCGCCAAAAGCCCGAGTGGCCAGCCGCCAATCCGAAGTGCGATCAGCGGCACGAGCAAAGCCGTCACCGCGACTAGGACGACGCCGCCGATATAGCCGCTAATTCCGATCTTCGCGTTGCAACGTGCAAGACAACCGTGAAGTCGCGCGTGATATCCGATTGTTCTCTCAAATGGGCGCCGTCCGCCGGAAAACAGGTGATAGCCGGGATCGCGCGCGCGACTCTCTTTGTCGTTTGCGGCAGTCGCCGCCAGGAGTGCAGCTCGCGCGATGTCCAATTCAGTCAGATGCGAGCCGCGCGCCAGCTCCTCGATCGCGCTGCGGTAAAGATTGCGCGTCGGGAAATCCATGCCCGCGAAATTGCTGCCTGACTGCAGCGCGTCGTCAACAAGACTGACGCTCTCGAACAATTCTGTCCAATCCACGCCGGACGCCATGCGCATGCTGGTGATGATGTTGCGCACCGTCACGCTGGCAGCGCCCTGGCGTTGGTGCTCGGCGTGGACGAGTTCGTCCGCCGTTGTGCGTTGAGCCGTCAAGTGGTCTTCCAGCCATACGAGAGCCGGCGTGACTCGCGGATCTTGGTCCCGCAGCCGCTGGACGAGCTGGACGGCAAAGGACTCTGGTAAAGGCGTTTGTTCGTATTCCTTAAGGACCAGGCCGACAGGCTCGGCAATTCGTCCGTTCACGCCCAGAAGGCGATCGGCCACGGCATCCGCCTCCTGGCGGTCGGTTCGGCTGCTCAAAATGCGCTTGGCCGCGCGTCGTAGGTTTTCGACAAGCACGATGCGCAGCGTGATGGCGACCGCCCATAACTCGCCGATGGTGAGCGGCTGAACATGCTGATAGGCGCGCACGAACCGGCAAAGCATGTCTGGATCGAAACGGCTGTCGGTGTGGGCGACGAAGGCCCAGGTGAGTCCGAATACGCGCGGATATCCGGCGAAGGGACCGCTCGCCAACTTTGGCAGTTGGCGATAGTAGCGCGGGGGCAAATCGTCACGAGCTTCGCGGATCTGCTCTTCGACGAGATGATAGTTGTCGAGCAGCCACTCGGCGGCGGGCGTCGTGGCTTGCCCATCGCGGGTCGTGTTTCCAATTTCGTGATACGCCTCAAGGAGGACCGCTTCGTTGTCCTTCAGCCGTGCGGCCAGCGATCGGCGCGATATCGGCGTCGCCGTGATTTGTTGGGCGGCGGCGAGACTCTCCGCGTGCTGCTCCAGACGTTCGACGCTGAAGAGCTCCTCGCGTATGGAGTCTTCCGTATCCCATGGTGATGCCATAAGGTTTCGTCCGAAGACGGGAAGGAACGACAATATCAACTTGGCCTTTCTGCCGCGGACGCGCGGAATATGATCCGCCAAGCTGGCGCACGCGGCGCCGGAACACGGACCCACGTCTCGCTTAAGCTTCGCGGAATGGACTCGATGCTGTCGGGCGCAGGATTGGCCCTGGATCACAGCAAGAGTCAGCCAAAGTATTATAGCACCTTTTTAGCGATATCTCGTCGCCTCAATCTTCGAATTGCTGCGGTAATCGGCCGATTCTGAAGATAATGATGGGCTCATCGTCATATTCGCCCAGTTCCTGGTCTCCCGAGCTGGAAAACGCAACGACGCCAATCTTCGTCAGTGCCAGCCGTTCCGCCGTCCGGCGCGCTGCTTCTGCCGATTTGCACGGGACCGGTGTGTCGGCCTTCAGGCGATTGCCTTTGCCGGCGTCGTATGCCTGAACGATGTAGACGGTTTCTCTTGCCATTGCTTTCCTGCAGGCATCGACGTTTCGCGTCGTCGTGCAGCTTCTCCTTGTAATAGGCGCTGCTAACACCTATATCCAGATGGCGACGGCGTTCCGTCAGATGAAGCGCACTGTTGTACTCCCGACTCGCACCGTGCGCGCCTGGCCGAAACAGAAAAACTCCAGACTGATTGTTTCGTTTGCGCCACCCAAGCGATAGCTTGGGCGCAACCCGATGCATTAGGAAAAAATCATGACAATCGGAACAGTGAAATTCTTCAATTCAAGCAAAGGCTTTGGCTTCATCGCGCCGGAAGGTGGCGGCAAGGACGTGTTCGTCCATGCGACGGCCGTTGAAATGGCTGGCATGCGCAGCTTGGCCGAAGGTCAGCGGGTATCCTTCGATGTTCAGCCGGATGCCAAAGGCTCGAAGGCCGTCAATCTGCAGGCGGCGTAAGGTTCGGACGGGAGCGGCGGAGCCGAAAATGCTCCGCCGCAGCCTGCTCCGTCATCATCCCGGAGGTTTGTGTCATGATCGACGCCGGATTCCGTCTAAGCCGCATCTTTGCCGAAGGCTGGAACGCGGCACATGCGTTGCCCGTGAACGAAAGCGACGGCCTGGACCTGTGGCGCGTGGCGGCGCTGAACCCCTATGCCTCGGAGCCTGAAAGGTCTCGATGGAGCGAAGGCTTTGCAAAGGCGCTCAGGAATGAGACCGCCGACAGACAGGTGATGTGATGCCATCCTTCGTTCGCTTTGGAAGACGCATTCCACTTCCCTCTACGGTTCAGATTTTGCACGAACTGAAAGCATTATCCGCCGAGGAAGATGCGCGGGAGGAGTGCGCTGCAGCGGAAGGGCTGTCCATTACCGCAACGTGGGACGAGGTTTACGCCCGCCGCGCACTGCTGACGGCAACGGCCTGATCGCAGAGCGCGGGTCACGCCGACAAGGAGGTGTCGTCTTCGTGTCGACGGGCGCCCGGGGGTAGGCGGTGCATAGATGGCACCCGGGTCAATCTGGTCATGTTCCCGCGAAGAACGCCGTGGCCGTAAAGGGCCGCGGCAAAGGCGCCTAAACCGCCGCCGATCGCCGCGCATTCGATGGTGCCGATAACCAGCGTACCGATGATCCCGAATGTCAGAACGTCCGCCGTGAACGGGATGGCGACGAATAATGCGCCGACGGCAAAGCCGAAGGTTCCTCCCAACAGAATCCCGCGCGCGCCCCAAGATTTGATGCAATCACCGACATCGTGAACCACGATGGCGTTTTTTTCGGAAAAATGGTTCGAGATGCAGATCGCGTTCATATTATGCTCCTTCGAGCATTTTCCGGAGGGTTGGGTGCTCCGCAGACATGAAATTGTATCGATGTTCATAGCCCACTGCGTGCGCAGGTCGGTAGGCTCGGAATGTACTCAGGGTGTTTTCGAGAGGCTGCATGGCTTTGGTGCCAAGGCCGCTCATTTGCGCTGTGCCTTGGTCGCGGACTGCTGCGCGCCCCTCCGCAGTGAAGCCAGATCCTCATGCCAGCGCGACATGAGTAGATTCCGGTCCTGTTCCGCCCAACTATCGTCGGCTAGCCTTGCAATGTTGGTCGTTAGCCACTTTTTGGTGCTCCCTCACCAAATTGGCGGTCGAAGCCTTGTACAACGTCTTGTGACGCGTACGGCGGGATCAGACCACAAAAGCCGCCGCCCGGCGCCAGCCCCTAAGGGCGGCGGCTTTTTCATTTTTCAACGCTGTCAAAAGCCCTACCGGCCAAAAACTACAGCCGAAGAGGCGTTAAAGCTCCGGCCCCGCGAGGTGCGTTCGGACCTGTTCCAGCTGATCGTGCAGCCCCTTGTCTTCTGCGATCAATTCTTCCAATTTTTTCACTTCTTCAACGGTTTCCTGACGCATTTCATGCACCTCCTTGATTGTCCGATTTTCAAGGCCGATGAATTTATTGTTCGCGGGTTCGAGTGCTCGAATAAGTTCGTCGAGTTTGGCCTGGACCGCGGCGCTGTTGCGGTTCTGCGTATTCTGAATCAGGAATACCATCAGGAACGTGAAGATCGTGGTGATGGTATTGATTAACGGCTGCCATGTGTTGACGCGATGAGAAATGGTCGATGCAACAGCCCAGACAATGATAGCGGCGCTGGAGGTCATGAAAGTGAGTGGATGGCCCGTCACGCGGGCGACACTGCTGGCGATCAGTGCAAATCGGCGTGAGAGAAAATTAGGGGTGCGTTGCGCTTCGTCACTCATGCCGCTCGTCGATTGATGACGATAAGCCCAATGCCCGCAACCAGGATCGCAATGCCGGCGATCGTGGGTATCGAGACGCGATGATCTTCCCGGGCCGTGATATGAATTGGGCCGGCGTCCAGCACGGGCTTCGTTTCGGAGTAATCGAAATGGCCGACCAGCAAGACGGCGACGCCCAAGATGACGAGAGCAACGCCCAAAATCTTTAGATTACGCATGGTGGCCCCTGCCGCGGCTGCAATTGTGGCTACGCCTCGATGATTACTTTGAGCGCCTGCGAGTTTGCGGCGTTGATAAAAGTCTCATCTGCATCGAGGATCCGGTCGAACTTGAACCGGTGAGTAACCCCAACCAAGCGGGTGCGATAGCATCGGAAACTACTCAGACGCCGATGGTGTTCTGCCGTTGGGTCAGGTTTTGACCGAGCGCTCCGCCACTTGCACATGATCGTTGCCCGCGGGGGGCAGCGAATTCCTTGAGGAGGTCGTGCTGGAAGCCGACGTGTGTGTGAAGCCGGCCGGCGCGGATGAGGGACGGGTTGCCGAGTACCATTCGGCTCCGAGTACCAGAGCCGCCAAAATAACCATCGCGTATATGATCGCTTGTGACCTGCTCATCGCGCGGATTCCGAGCAGCGCTTGGTGCAACGGGATGCTGGGGGGAGACCGCCGCGGCAAGAGTGCGATCAGCCGGGCAGCGACCATCCGGTGCTCCGTGGGTGCCGACAGTCCGTCAGGCGTTGCTGCAATCAGCGAGACCAATCTCTGAGTCGCGGCCGCTTCTGGCAGCCGGGCTAAACTGGCCGCCTCCTGCCAAGGGTCGAGGTCCAATCGCGCCAGCGCCGACAGAACGCTGAGCAACATTCCATTTTTGTCGGTACTAATTGGTGCGAACAGAAAGTTGTCATACTCGGACCGGAGACGGGAAACAGAAGCGGCGCGTGTCATTTCAACCATCGATTTTTGCCGGTGTTATCGAACTCTTGGAGCCGCTCGTGCGAGGATAAAATGGTAGACCCGGAGTTTGTCCGGGGTTCTCAAGTCTTCACGCCAGAAGCAGCTCAATAGAAGATGCCATGACGGCCAAGTTCAAGGCCGCGGCAAGCGCGGCGGAAACAACGGATATTGGCTTCACGGTATAACCCCTGCTGACAGAAGAGACGCTCTGGCAGCGCCGCGTCATTCTCCAAAATGACAGATCCTGTTCCTTGCTCGTGCAACCGCGATGAGCATGGCGGCCCGCGTCCGGTGTGGACGGGGCCGTCAGAGTTCATCGTTGCTTGTTCAGTTCTTGATGCGCGAAATCTTCGTTCCCTCGATGCTCACGCCGGCCATCAGTCCTTGCTGATTGAAGATGACGGCATACGCGTCATCCTTCAGCGTCGACGTCGAAAGGTTCTTGGCGGCGCCTTCGTCGACAACGACAACCGTCGGCCCAACGCCGATTTCCCAACCGTGCGTATTGTGGATGTAGCGTACGGCCTTGTTCGTCATCAGGAACACAGCATATCCGTATGACTGGGCACCGGCCTGGAGACCCCAGGATCCTGTAAACGAACTGTAGTAGCCGTCGATCTTCGAGCCCGATTTCAACTCGCCCTCCCCATAGGCGCCGCCGAACACGAGGCCGGCTTTGACGATGTTGGGGAAAATGAGAATGGCTTTGGCCCGATGCGAAAGTTGCTCCGCGAAGGGGTGGGTCCGGTAAAGCGTTTGTAGCGCTTCGTCGGAGTCCCTGTTGAGATCCGCGGTTGTTGCCGCATTGGCGTAGGTGAACACGCCGGCCGATACCACGGCTCCGATGGCGAGCGCAGTCGCCAGGATGAGAGTTCGAATATTCAACATTTTTTGAGTTCCTGTTGTGAGAGATATGCAAGTCCCCGTCACGAAGGTCGCTTGCTTCCAAACTGGGGAAAGACTCCTTTGCAGAATGCCAAGAGCCTCGAAGCGCCACGCCTCCGGCAATTCGGGCGGCCGGAGGAGCGGCGTATGCGTTATCGGCCGTTTTCGCCGTTGATAATGACGTCCGCGATCAGGCCGCTGCCAATCGCGACAAGAACGTACTGATTGTTCACATGCACCCAGTGGTGGCCGCGCGGTGGTCTCTGGAGATGATTGCCTCTCCAATCGGAGACGACATATCGGCTGCTCCTGTACTCAGCTGACAACCGCTCGCCACGTGACCATTGACGGTCGTTGCGATACTGGTTCTGGTTGAAGACATCCAAGATAATCCCGGTCGTGATCGCTGCGAGCATGAATTGGTTGTTGTCGTATTGGACCCAGTGATAGCCGCGAGGCGGTGTCCTGAGATTGCGTTGCCGCCAATCGTTGACGACATATGGGTTCTGCCGATTCCGGTACTGGTCCGGCAACCGGTCGCCGCGCGAGTAATGGGGTCGGTCGAAATTGGGGCCGTTGAAGCCCTGAGGGCCGCCATTGTTCTGGAACGGCGCTGGATTTTGGCCCTGATGATTTGGATTGTCGCGTTGGGCGAGCGCGGCTGGACTGCCGAGCAGAGCCAGCGCGAGCGCTGTGCTCATAAGATATTTCATGGCGATCTCCTTGGTGCGCGCTGTTGGCGCGCGACGACGACGGAGGCGTACATCGTTGGAATTGGGTCGTTGATTTCGATACGCAGCTATTGGGAACGGATAGGACGCGGTTCCGTTGTGCGATTGTCTCGACCTTAACCGACAATCGCACGGCTGCGCAGGCTCGGAATCTACTCATAAAGCAAGCGGCTTGGTTCAATTCGGAGCAATGTGGGATGCGATGAGGCAAGTATCCGGCCGAAGCTGCGCAAGGTTTCTGCGAATAGGTCGCGGCATTTGCGTCGCCAAAGGTCATTGCTTGATCAATGGCTCTCGTCGGGAGAAACGGAGTAACGCTCTACGCTATACCGAGGCGCGCGAATACTGGAACCTTTACTGTGTCCAAAACGAACGCGAAGGCGGCTGCCGCGGCAAGCACGCCCGCTGCGGCGGAGGCGGGCAGGGGCGTCATGGCGATCCCGCCGATGGCCAATGTCGCGGCGATCAGAATGTCGGCCACAGACGATGCGGCAAGCCAGAAGCTTGGGCGAGAGTCCCACAAGCGCCGGCGTTCGCGACTGGCATAGATCGTCGCTTGGCTGCCGAACACCAAGGCCACGAAGGCCAGTGTTCTCAATGCTCCGGTTGCGAGGTTCAGTCCGAATTCGCCGACGGCCAAGATGCCGCTGCAGAAGGCCAGCAGGCCGACAGCCATGATGACGCCCGCCATCGTCAAGCGGCCAATACGCCAGGCGTTCGGCGTCGGGGACGGCCGCACGGCGTCCGTGGTCAACGACATCGAGAGAAAATCGCCGGCGATCATCAAAATGACCATTAGCAGCGGGGTCAGGATCGCGTGCCCGGTCATGACCAGACCAAAAGCAAGAAAGAGCACCGTCACGATCTTCTTGATGATGGAGTTCAGCGTGTAGGTCTGGATGCGCTGGAAGGTCACCCGGCCTTCCTTCACCGCAGCGACGATGCCGGGGAGCCCCGGCGCGGTCAGCACCATGCCGGCGGCTGATTTGGCGACGTCGGTTGCCGTCGAAACGGCGATTCCGATCTGTGCCTGGCGCAGTGCCGGTGCGTCGTTGGCGCCGTCGCCGCACATGCCGACGGTGTGGCCCTCCTTCTGAAACGCTTTGACGAGTTTGTATTTGTCCTCCGGCAGCACGCTGGCGAAGACCGCGAACGCCTCGGGGCTGACGCCCTCCGGGATTGGGCCGGGCGGACAAACGGCGCCGTCCAGTCCTACGGCATGCGCAACGATGCCCGCCGTCGTCGGCGCGTCGCCCGTGACCATCACGGTGCGCACGCCCAGCCCATGCAATTC
>DAIDUA010000182.1 GCA_027456965.1 Alphaproteobacteria bacterium
TTCCCGAAGCGCCGTCCGCCGCTGCGGTTCACCGAGGAGGAACTGCACAGATTAGAATCGATCCGCAAGTCGAGAACGGAAGAGAAGCGGCGGACCTTGCGTGCCGCGATTCTTCTCGACTCCCTCGCCGGTCAGAGCGACGAGGCGATCGCCCGTCACCATCGCATCAGCCGCGGCACGGTCGTGCTCTGCATCCGGAAGTGCCTCCAGTCCGGGCTGGAGACGGCGCTCCAAGAGTTGCCGAGGTCGGGAAAGCCGCGGCAGCTTCCGGACGACGCCAAAGCTTGGGCGCGGAACTGCGCCTGCCAGAAGCCGAAGGATCTCGGTTACTCGTATGAACTCTGGACATACCGACTGCTCGCCGCCCATGTCCGGGAGCACTGCGCCGAAGCCGGCCATCCGGCGTTGCAAAAGCTGAGCCGGTCCAAACTCCACCGGATTCTGGGCGAGGGGGAACTGCGGCCGCACAAGATCCGCTACTATGTGGAGCGCCGGGATCCGGCCTTCGAGTCGAAGATGGCGAATGTGCTGCACGTCTACAAGGAGGTGGAAATCGTCAACGACGGCATCCTGCGCGGCGAAGTGCGCGAGCTGGGCATGGTGACGATCTCCTATGACGAGAAGCCCGGCATACAGGCCTTGGCCGTGACCACGGCGGACCGGCCGCCGGTGGCGGGACGGCACTCCAGCCACCTGCGGGACTACGAGTACAAGCGCCTGGGGACGGTGTCGCTATTGGCCGGACTGGATCTGCATAGCGGACGGCTGATCGAGACGGTGAGCAATACGCATAAGAGCGCGGATTTCATCGCCTTTCTGAAGAAGCTGGATGGCGCCTATCCGGCGCGCCAGAAGATTCGCTTGCTGCTCGACAACCATTCCGCGCACATCTCCCGAGAGACGCGCGGCTACCTGGAGAGCGTGCCGCAGCGGTTTGTTTTCGTGTTCACCCCGACGCACGGTTCGTGGCTGAATTTGGTGGAGAATCTGTTCAGCAAGATGACGCGCAGCATGCTTCGCGGCATCCGCGTGGCCACGAAGCAAGAACTGATCGATCGCATCCATCGGTACTTCGAAGAGGTCAACGCGGACCCGGTCGTGTTCCGATGGAAGTACAAGATGGACGAAACCTATATTGTATAGATACTAAGAGAACGATTATCTAGTTTGGCCGATGCTTCCCCGAAGCTATCCCTACTGTGTCGCACACTGGTTCACCTTAGCCTGAGCTATACTTTTGACGTTCGGAGAATGATCATGAAAGCTCACTTCGCTCGCCTCCTTGCTCTTTTCCTGCCGTTATCGCTCTGCGTTCCGGCCACTGTCCACGCGCAGCAATCCAAACGGCTGGTGGCTTATTATCTTTCTGGCGACGGGAGCAACACGCCGCCTTATACGCCGGACAAGATTCCGTATCACAAGCTGACGCACATCATCCACTTCTGCATTTGGCCCAATCGCGACGGCCTTGGTGGAATCAACACGGCGGGCTTCGTTTTCTCGCCAGACCTGATCGCGAGGGCGCACGCGGCGGGCGTAAAGGTGCTTGTTTCGGTCGGCTCCGGAGGGTTGAAGACGGAGGCGATGCGCCTGATCACGGAGAGTCCGACGGCGCGCGTAGCGTTCGCGAAAAACCTGCATGATTTCGTCGTGGCCAACGGTTACGATGGCGTCGATATCGACTGGGAAGTACCGAACAAAGGGGACATGGGCGCGATGACGCTGATGATGCAGGCGCTTCGCGACGCGCTGCCGTCGCCTTACGTGATCTCGATGGCGACGTCTGCGACGCCGCAGTGGTATGG
>DAIDUA010000183.1 GCA_027456965.1 Alphaproteobacteria bacterium
GTGTGCAGGTCGACGGTGGCGCCGAGGGAGCCTTCTTCAAGATCGGCGGAGGCCGATTTGTGCACCGTGATCGCGGAGAACAGATCCGAGGCGAAGATGTTGAAGTCGAAGGCGCGGCCGCGGTTGACGCCGGCGACGCTCGAAGAACCGGCGGTCGCCAGGGCTTCCATGCCGTTGATGCGGACGCGCGTGAAATCGGCGCTCAGACCGCGAACCGAGATCTCGCGGCCTTCGCCCTGTTGGCGTTCGAGCGCGACGCCCGGAATGCGCTGCAGGGACTCGTACAAGTTCAAGTCCGGGAATTTGGCGATGTCTTCGGCCAGGATCGAGTCGGACGAATCCAGCGCGTTGCGCTTCATGTCCAACGCCTTTTCCAGGCTCGCCTTGAAGCCGGTGACGACCACCGTCTCCATCGAACCGCCGGCGTCCTGCGCAAATGCGGCGCCGGCGCCCATCACCGTCACCAAGGCCAAAACCGACGCGCCGAGCATCATTCGCCCGTGCACCAACCGTGTTTTCCGTGAATTCGACATATAGGTTACCCTCCCTGATCGATGCCCGGCGACGGAATGTTTCGCGTTCGGCGGACAACCATTGTTTCTTCTGCAGTCCCTGTTTCGCCCTGCAAGCGGACGGACATCCGCCGCCGCGCGGCGGGGCGCCCGTTCGTCTGCCACCGGTGTCAATTGAGAGGTCTGGAATGCCTGCCGGCATCGCCAGCAGGCGCCTGACGACGTCTCTGCAGCAGCCCATGTGCGGTCGACACGCGAACGTGGTGCTCCGCAATCGCCGCAGCGATGTCGTCAAACTTGAATTTCGAATGTTGGCGCTCCCCCGCCGACGCCGTGAGACTTACGGCGCAAACAGGAACATCTCCGCCCTTTGGCTGCGGATCGCTGTCCTTGGACGATGGCGATCGAACCTCGGGCAGCAGCCATTGTTGCTCTGCCCTACCGCGTGCGCGGGCCGGCAGACATCGCCAATGCTTTCGGGTGCTCCAACACTGTAACCTTCCCTCTCAAACCGTCCGCGAGGGTTAATTCCCATCCTCGGCGGACGACGGCCGTTCCTCCTCTGCTGCCGTTCGCATGCGCAATGAGCGCGCCCGATGAACGGCAGACATTCCTGCATTTTTTGACACCGGTGTCATTGCCAGTGCCAACTATTCACACGTCAGATCAGTACTCAGAAGCATAATCGCATATCGTCGCCGAGCAAGACGGATGTACGCCCGTCGGGAGCAAATGCGCACAAATGATGCATTTAAGACACATGCAAAAGGTTGGCGTAAGTCTTCGTCGCGTATATTTTTTGCTTATAATCAATACCTTAAAAGAAAATCGGCTGGCCGTGGCTGGAGGTCCCAGGAAAGTGCTGCTTCTCAGTTGTGCGCGACCGGGACAAAGCCGATGAGGGCCGCGGCGTTTCTCTGGCCCAAAACAGCGTGCCTCTACCCAAAAAAAGTTGACGCCGGGGATGGGCCCCCCGGCGTCCTCGACCGCAGAGAGGGTCGGATCGCTAGTAGTTGTAACGAAGTCCGAGGAAGAACTCGCGGCCGGTCTGGTGCCAGACGTAACCACGCTGGCCGACCGAGTCGACGTACTCGTTCTGCGCCTGGTTCGTCAGGTTGATGGCATCGAAGGTAATGGTGAAATTGTCGTCGTACTTGTAGCTGGACGACGCATCCAGGTTGAACGTCGCGGCCGTGATGAGCTGATTGTTCAGATTGCCCGGGTTGATGCCGTCGAGATACTTGCTGCGGAAGGCCGCCGACAAGCGCGCCTGGAAAATGTCGTCGTCGTAGTAGATCGTCGCGTTGTAGCTGGTGTGCGACAGGCCCGACAGGTCGGCATACGTGTTAATCGTTCCGTCGCTGTTGTAGTAGTACTGCTTGGCCTGCACGAAGGTCACGTTGCCCAGGAATCCGAAGTTGCTGAACGGATCAGGCAGGAAGTCGAACGGCTGCTGCCAGTTGATTTCCGTTCCGTAGAGCGGGCTGCCCTTGCTGTTGACCGGCGTGGTGAAATGCCAGATCGCGGCTTCGTTGCACCCCGAGGCCGGCGGCGTCGCATAGGCGGTGCCGCAGGCGGCGACCGCCAGGCTGTTCGGCAGATTGTATGGATTGCCGTTATAGACGATGTCCTGCGAGATCGACTGCACCAGACTGTCGAGATGTTTGTAGAACATCGCAATCGAGAGCATCGCGCCCTTGTGGTAGTACCACTCGAAGGCCAGGTCGACGTTCTTCGAGCGATAAGGCTTCAGATAGGGATTGCCCACTTTGACGTTGCGGTTGGCGCCCGAAATGCTGACGGACGCGCCCGGCAGCATGTTGGTCAGGCCCGGACGCGCCATGGTGTAGGCGGCGTCGATGCGGACCAGGAAGTTGTCGGCTGGTTCGAACACCGCGTTCAATGCCGGCAGGAAGTCGTGATAGCTCTGCTTGACGTCCGACGCGACGGCCTGACCTGTCGTCTTGTCGTAGCTGTAGCCGACGGATTCGGTGTCGGTGCTGACGTAACGGGCACCGACGTCGCCGCGGAACGGTACGCCATAGAAGGTCGAGTCCCAATTGGCCTGCAGCCAGTAGCCGAGGTCGTTTTCATGCACCGAGCCGTTGGAGCTCAGCGCCGGCTCGATGCCGAACTTGAAGGCGCCATTCTCCGCCGTCGGATCCCAGATGTGGAACGCTGCGTTCCATTTGGCGAGGTCCGGGATCATCCAGGTCGTGGCCGAGCCTGCAGGCGCGTTGATGCCCCGCACCGTTACGGACTGCGAGTACTGCGTCAGGTCGGCGGCCCGCATGTCGGCCGGGATCACATAGTCCTGGTTGGCGGTTGAGCCGTTGGAGCGCTGCAGCGAGGCCGTGCGGTAGCCGTAACCCTTGTAGTCGATGCCGCCCTTCAGCGTCAGCCAGTCGTAGGCGTCGTACTCCACGTCGCCGATGGCGGTGCGGTAGGAGTTGAAGTTGTAGTCCGCGCGTTCGCGAACCTGCGACAGGAACCAGTTGGACAGGCTGCTGACGCTGCCGTCGGCATTCGCCAGGTTGCCGTATTTCAGGGCCGGCGTGGACGTATAGCCGCCGCTGTAGTCATAGCTGTAGCCCGTCACGCCGGCGTAGTTGGTGGTGCCTGCGATCAGGCCGCCATTGTAGTCGTAGGTCAGGGTTGTCTGGACCGGATTGCGCATATGCGATTCCGACCAGCCCATCAGTCCGTGAACCTTGAACTTGTCCGTGAAGCTGTGCGTGCCGTCCAACGTCAACTGCTCGAAACGCGAGTCGATGTTGGCAAGGAAATGCTCGGCGCGCAGGCCGACGCCGTTGGCCGTCAGCGACGTGATGTTGTTGGTGGCGGCGTCGTAGGTGTAACCCGTGACGTCCATGTTTCCGAGACCAAGGCTGACCGGCGTTCCCGCGCCGCCCAGCGCCTTGGTCGCGAAATTGGCGCTGAAGGAGTTGGCTTCCAGGTACTCCTCGTTGCGGACCATCGCATAGTCGGCGAACAGGCCGTCCAGGGTGAACAGCGTGTTGTCGTCAGGCTGCCACTGCACCGAGCCGGTCAGGCCGAGGCGCTTTTCGTGGTTGGTGACGAGGTCGTAGCGCGGGAAGCGCGGGTGAAACCCCGCATTGACCGTCTTATATATGCCGTTGGGGTCGTTGGTCTTGGTGTAGCCGTCGACGCTCTTGAACTGCTGGCTTGCCGACGTGGTGGTCGTGGGCGAGGTGTTGTCGTTCATCCACCTCACCGTGTCCCAGCCGTCTTCCAGTGTGTTGCGGATGCCGTAGGCCGCGGAGAACAGGACGCCCAGGCGGCCGCCCATGAAGGTGTCGGACACCAGCCCGGCGAACCGCGGATTGGAGGAGCCGGAAAGATCGTTGTAACCGTACTGCGCCGAGGTGGTCAGCACGAAGCCCGGATGGTCGAACGGATGGCCCGTCTGAAGGTCGACGGTAGCGCCCAGCGAACCTTCTTCCAGTTCGGCGGACGCGGATTTGTGCACCGTGATCGCGGAGAAGAGGTCGGAAGCGAAAATATTGAAGTCGAAAGCGCGGCCGCGGTTGGTTCCCTGCACGCTTGACGAACCGGCCGTCGCCAGCGCTTCCACGCCGTTGATACGCACGCGGGTGAAATCCGGGCTGAGGCCGCGCACCGAAATCTCCTGGCCTTCGCCCGCTTCACGGGAAATCGCGACGCCCGGAATGCGCTGCAGCGATTCCGACAGGTTCAGGTCCGGGAATTTGGCGATGTCGGTTGCCAGAATGCTGTCGGACGAATCGAGCGCGTTGCGCTTCATGTCCAGGGCCTTTTCCAGGCTCTCGCGGAAACCGGTTACCGTGACGGTTTCCATTGGCGCGTTCGCGTCCTGCGCAAAGGCCGCGCCGGTCCCGAGCACCGTGACAAGCGCTGCAACGGATGCGCCGAGTTTCAACTGCGCGCGCACGATCCGGCCGTTCTTCAAATTTGACATAGACTGCCCTCCCTTGCAGGCGCCCGCCCGGGGTCCATCCAGCGGCGAACGCCGATGTTTCCTCGTCCAAAACCGCTCCGTTGTGCGGCTTCGTTATGCGGCTCTCGGCGCGCTCTCTCCTGCGACAGCGCGCTTTCAAACCCGACGCCTCTTTTCCGGCATCCCGC
This sequence comes from Alphaproteobacteria bacterium, assembly GCA_027456965.1. Classification (GTDB taxonomy): domain Bacteria; phylum Pseudomonadota; class Alphaproteobacteria; order Micropepsales; family Micropepsaceae; genus Rhizomicrobium. The sequence goes on from DAIDUA010000183.1 coordinate 4,638, forward strand.
GGTGACGAGACGCCTGATAAAATGACACCGGTGGCAATCGTTATCCGTTGTGGCTTACGTCAACCTTACGGGCGGCAAGGCATCTACAAGGGCGGCGCCGATTGCGGTCGGCCGATGCTTCCGCGCAACACACCGTCCCTCGGGCAAGGCACGCACGGATGAGCCGCGCGAAGACCGCGAATTTGTTGTTCGGATATGCGCCTGCTTGGCGGCGGCGCGATCGCGCGATGCTTAACCGACGAGTGCGTTGGACAGATCGAGCGAAAAAACGGCGCCGCCCGTCGGACGATTTTCGACTGTGATCGAACCCTGGTGCACTTCGGTCACCCGGGCGACGATTGCAAGACCCAGCCCCGCTCCGACGGTGCGGGTATGGTCGCGCCGCCAGAAGCGCTGGAAAATCAGCTCGCGCTCCGCGTCCGACACGCCGGGTCCTTCGTCGAGCACGCGCACGATGCCTTGCGGTTCGACGCGCACCTCGACGGTCGAGTCCTTGCGCGTGTATTTGACGGCGTTCTCGACGAGATTGCGGATTGCCTGAAACAGCATCGGAACATTCCCGCGCACCCAGACCGGCTCCGGGCTGCCGGTGAGCGCAATGTCCCGTTCCTCCGACAAGGCGACGGGCGCGATGAGTTCGATGACCTCGCTGCAGACACGCCGCAGGTCGGCGGTGTCCTCCACGGCCACTACGGCGGTCTCCAGTTCGGCGACTTCGAGCAGCTGGTTGACCACATGGCTCATGACCTCCACGTCGGCCCGCAAGGCTTTGGCCGCTTCCCGGTCCGCCAGATTGTCGATCCGCATCCGCAGGACGCTCAGCGGCGTGCGCAGCTCATGGGCGGCGTCCGCCGTGAAATTGCGCTGCATGCGAAAGCCGTGTTCCACGCGGGCCAGGCCATCGTTGACGGCTTCGACAAGCGGCTGCACTTCGCGGGGAATATCCTGTGTCGAAAGCCGCACATCAAGCCGTCGGGGATCGATGGCCTGCGCCTGCTCGGATGCGACCACCACCGGGCGCAGCACGCGCCGCACCACGAAGAAGTCCGTTATGAGGACGAACAATATGATGGGGACCGCGAGCCATCCGACCCGTCTCAGGAAGTGGATGATGACGTCGTCGGTGACCAGCCCCGGGCGGCGGACGTTTCTCGTGATCTGGATCCAGACCTGCCGGCTGCCGATCTGCGCGGGAATGCTCACGCCGATATAGGATTTTCGCTTGTTGGGCGATTGAAAATAGACCGGACCGCGCGGGCCGTTCTTGAGAATGCGGTATTGGTTGGAATGGGAAGACAGCAGGACATTCCCATCGGCGTCGGTGACGGCATAGGCGAGGCCGCCCAGACCGCTGGCATAATACCTGCGCGGATCGGACGGGAGATCGAGACGGAGCGAACCGTCCGCCTGCTGCGTCAGGTAATTGGCGATGGTGGCGGCGTGGGCCCGCAACGATCCGTTCTCGAAACGCACCGGTCCCGAACCCAGCAACAGGTGCGCCGCCACAAGCACGGCGATCAGGGCCACGCCGAAGGCCACGACCTGCAGCGATATGATCCGCGTCAGGATCGACTTGAAGTGCGAGTTCATGCCTCGTTTTCGCGAATAAGGTAGCCGACGCCACGGATGGTGTGGATATTGGCCGTGGCGCCGACGTCGGCGAGATGCTTGCGCAGCCGGTGGATGCAGACCTCGACAGCGTTGGAGCGCACGTCTCCCGACAGCCCGTAAAGCTGATCTTCCACGGCGCCTTTCTGGACGACGCGGCCGCTGCGCCGGATCAGGATTTCGAGGACGGAAATCTCCCGCGCGGACAGGACCTGCGGAACGCCGCCGACGAACGCCTGCCGCGCGGCGGTATCGAAGGTCACGTTGCCCACGGACAGTGGTTTGCCGAGAAATTCGCCCGGGCGTCTCAACAGCGCCCGCAGGCGCGCCAGCAGTGCCTCGAACGCGAACGGCTTCACAAGATAATCGTCGGCGCCCGCGCTCAGCCCTTCGACGCGATCGCGGATGGTGCCGCGCGCTGTCAGGATCAGGATGGGCGTGGGATCGTCGTGCGCGCGCAGCGAGCGCAGCAGCACGGAGGCGTCGCCGTCGGGCAGCCCCAGATCGAGGATGATCACCGAATATTGGTTGCGGGACAGGACGTCGCGCGCATCCGCCATCGTTGCGACGCGATCGGCGACGAAATCCGCGCGCGTCAGTCCTTCGACGAGCAGTCCGGCCAGTTCCTCGCTGTCTTCGATCACCAGCAGCCGGGCCACGGGCTCCCCCAATTCGCCTGCCGTTGCATCGCGGACCAGAACGTATCGCCTGACGCCTTGTCAACCTGACGCAGGAAACGGCGGACGGGCCTTTCAACCCGCGCGGGCAACGGCGCCTTGCCCGAAAAGCAGGACGCCGGAGATTGCTCCCCGGCGTCCGCAATTCCGCTTAGTCTTCGGTCAACGCGCCAGCCAGCCGCCGTCGACGGGAATGATCGCTCCGTTCAGGTAGTCCGCGGCCTGCGACGCCAGGAACACCGCCGCGCCGCCGACGTCCGACGCCTCGCCCCAGCGCCCCGCCGGAATGCGCGCCAGGATTTCCTTGCTGCGCGCCTCGTCCTGCCGCAGCTGCTGCGTGTTGTCGGTCGCCATATAGCCCGGCGCGATGGCGTTGACGTTGATGTTCTTCGACGCCCATTCGTTGGCGAGAAGCCTTGTGATGCCGGCGACGCCGCTCTTGCTCGCCGTGTAGGACGGCACGCGGATGCCGCCCTGGAACGACAGCATCGAGGCGATGTTGATGATCTTGCCGTGGCCCTGCTTGACGAACTCGCGGCCCGCCGCCTGGCACATGAAGAACACCGCCTTGATGTTCACGTTCATCACGTCGTCCCAGTCCTTCTCGCTGAACTCCAGCGAGTCCGCGCGGCGGATCATGCCGGCGTTGTTGACCAGGATGTCGATCTTGCCCAATCCCTTCACCGTCTCCGCGACAACGCGGTTGATCGGCTCGAGGGTCATGAGATTGGCGTCGATCGACAGGAAGCGGCGGCCGGTCTTCTTCACCATCTCCGCGGTTTCGACGGGCGGAACGAAGCCGGCCACGGCGATGTCGGCGCCCGCTTGCGCGAGCGCCACGGCGATGCCCTGACCAAGACCGGTGTTGGCGCCGGTGACCAGCGCCACCTTGCCTGCGAGACTGAATGGATTCGGATTCATGGCGACCTCATTTCAACTGGCAGATGTCGAGAACATTCATGTCGGTGTAGTCGAGGTTCTCCCCGCCCATCGCCCAGATGAATGTGTAATTGCTGGTGCCGGCGCCCATATGGATCGACCAGGGCGGCGAGACCACCGCCTCGTCGTTGGCGATCAGGATATGGCGCATGCTGTCGGGCTCGCCCATGAAATGGAACACCCGGTCGGCGGGCTTCAGGCCGAAATAGAAATAGGCTTCCGAGCGGCGGTCGTGCAGGTGCGGCGGCATGGTGTTCCAGACGCTGCCCGTCTTGAGGACCGTGACGCCCAGCAGCAGCTGCGCCGATTTGCAGGTCGCCGGCACGATGTACTGATAGATCGTGCGCTCGTTCGAGGTCTCCAACGCGCCGCGTTCCAGCGGCACCGCCTTGTCGATCGAGATCTTCACGGTCTCGTAGCGCACATGCGCGGGCGTCGAGGCCAGATAGTATTTCGCGGGCTTGGACGCGTCGGCCGATTGGAACACCACGTCGGCGCTGCCCATCGGCACATAAAGTCCGTCGCGCGGCTGCAGATCATAGGCCTTGCCGTCCACCGTCACTTTGCCCGCGCCCTCGCCGACATTGACGATGCCCAGTTCGCGCCGTTCCAGGAACGGCTTGCCTTTGGCGGATTCGGGCTCCGTCTGCGCCGGCAGCTTGACGGCCGTCTTCACCGGCGCCGCACCGCCGATCACCAGCCGTTCGTAATGGCTGTAAGTGAGCGACACCTCGTCGGGCACGAACAGCCCGCTGATCAGAAAACGCTCGCGCAAGGTCTGGTTGTCGGCACCGGCCATGTCGCCGGGGTGCGATGCCTGGATCACTTTCTTGTACATGGGAAGACCTCTCGACTGGGGCCGCGCAGTCCGCGCGGCATGACGTTTCCGCTCTTTTGGTAACCGGTGTCATACGCCCAGACGCGACACTCTTCAACCGTCTTTACGCGACAGGCGGCTTGCCGGTGGATTCCCGGACGACGAGCGTGGGAATGACGTCCGTCCTGTCGTCGTTTTGGGCGCGCTTTTCGGTGCGGCGGTGGAAGAGCTTCTCCGCCGCCAGCCGTCCCATGTCGCGGATCGGCAGGCGCACGGAGGTCAGAAGCGGCCACATGCGCGAGGCGACGGGGCTGTCGTCGAACCCGACCACGGACAGATCCTTCGGAATTTCCAGGCCCAGGTTGCGGGCGGCCATATAGACGCCGGCCGCCATTTCGTCGTTGCCGGTGAAGATAGCCGTCGGCCGCAGCTTCAGCGACAGCAATTCCGTCGCCGCGGCGATGCCGCTTTCGAACGTATAAGCGGCCTCACGGTCGTAGCTGCGTCCCAGCTTGAGCCCGCGCTCCGCGAGTCCCTCGTTGAAACCGCGCCGGCGTTCGTGGGCCGAGCGGAACGTCGGCGGCCCGGAGATATGTGCGATGACCTTGTGGCCGAGATCGGCCAGATGGCGCGCGGCGTCCGCGGCACCCGAGACATCGTGGGTCACCACCATCGTCGCCGCCGTATCGAGCGACACCGCAGCGATGCGCACATACGGGCAGTCGAGTTCATGCAGCAGCTTCACCAGCCGGTCGTCTTCCGAAACCGACGGCGTCAGGATGACGCCGAACAATTTCTGCCGTTCGATGAAATGCCGCATGTCGGCGAGAAAGGTCGGCACCGCGCGGTCGCAGGGCCGGATCACCAGTTCGAAGCTGGTGCCGCGCATCGCGTCGAGAATGCCCTGCTGCATGTTCACGACGTACTGGGCCGTGGGATTGTCGTAGATCATGCCGATCAGGAACGAGCGGCGGAACGCCAGACCGCGCGCCTGCGGGTCGGGCGCGAAGCCGAGTTCGCGGATGATGGTGTTGATCTTGAGGCGCGTCTCTTCCTTGACGAAAGGAGAGTCGTTGATCACGCGCGACACGGTCTTCTTCGACACGTTGGCCATGCGCGCGATGTCGTTGATCGTGGACTTCTTGCGCTTGGGATCGACGGCGGCCGCTTTTGCTTGCGGTGCGGCCGTCGTGGCTGGCTTCTTTCGAGTGTTCACAATCTGCCCGGGCTATGAGTCCCGCCCCTTCTTAGCCTCCGCAGGGTCTGACGCCAACGTAGGGCAAGGGCTTGCGGGAATTGTGACACCGGTTACCATGCAAACCAAGGGGGAGTTCCCGTGGCGCCTTGGCGCGGTGCCCGGCGGAACCAAGGTCCGGGGTAGCCGGGCGTAGGTAGGAGGAACACGAGATGAAACTGACGCGACGCGGCGCCTTGGGTGCGGCCATGGGCGGAGCCGCTATGGCCGGCACGGTGACCACGGCCGAGGCCTTCGAAAGCGATTGGGCACGCGGCCTGGACGGGCAGCGCAAGGCCGATCTCGGCCATGGCACCTTCCTCAATCCCGTCATGGCCGGCGATCATCCCGACCCCACCGTCCTCAAGGACGGCGCCGACTACTACATGACCTTCTCCAGCTTCGACGCTTATCCGGGGCTGGTGATCTGGCGCTCGCGCGATCTGGTGAACTGGCAGCCGCTGCAGCCGACGCTGTTCGAGAATGTCGGCTCGGTGTGGGCGCCCGACCTCGTCAAGCACAACGGCCGCTACTACATCTATTTCCCCGGCCATGGAGAGGCCGCGACGAACAACTTCGTCGTCCATGCCGGCGACATCCGCGGCCCGTGGAGCGCGCCCGTCGATCTCAAGATCTCGGCGCATATCGATCCCGGCCACATCGTCGGCGAAGACGGCGCGCGTTATCTGTTCCTCAGCGGCGGCGACTACGTGAAGCTGACCGACGACGGGCTCGCCACCGACGGCGAGATCAGACACGTCTATGACGGCTGGAAATATCCGGAAAGCTGGGACGTGGAGAGCTTCTCGCCGGAAGGGCCGAAGATGCGGCGTCACGGCGACTGGTTCTATATGACCCTGGCGGAGGGCGGCACCGCCGGCCCGCCGACCAGCCATCTGGTGGTCTCGGCGCGGTCGCGTTCGATCCACGGACCATGGGAGAACTCGCCGTACAATCCCATCGTCCGCACCAGGACGCGCAACGAGAAATGGTGGTCGCGCGGTCATGCGACGCTGGTCGAAGCGCCCGACAAAACCTGGTGGATCATGCATCACGGCTATGAGAACGGCTTCTGGACGCTCGGCCGCCAGACGCTGCTCTCGCCGATCCGCTGGACGCAGGACGGCTGGTTCAAGGCGATGGGAGGCGATCTTTCGCGCGCCATGCCCAAGCCGCGCGGCGGGGAAGCGGTGCCGCACGGGCTGGATCTGTCCGACGATTTCTCGGGCGGCAAGCTCGGCCTGCAATGGGCGTTCTATGCGCCCGCCGCCAGCGAACACGACCGCATCCGCTTCGCCGATCGCGCCCTGATCCTCAAGGGCAAGGGAACGGTGCCGGCCGACGCTTCGCCGCTGACCTGCGTCGCCGGCGATCAGGCCTACCGCTTCGAGGTGGAGATCGAGCGCGACCCCGGAACCTGCGCCGGTGCGCTCCTGTTCTATAGCCACCGCCTCTATGCGGGCCTCGGCTTCGACGATGACGGCCTCGTCATGCACCGTTACGGCAAGGAGCGCCGTTCGCACGCCAAGGTCGGGCGGCATCTGTTCCTGCGCGTCACCAACGACCGTCATGTCGTGCGCATCCACACCAGCGCGGACGGGCAGAACTGGACGAAGTACGGCGTCGAAATGGAGGTCTCGGGTTACCACCACAACACGGCGGGCGATTTCCTCAGCCTGCGTCCCGGTTTCTATGCCAGCGGCGCCGGCGAAGTGCGCTTCCGCGATTTCCGCTATGAGGCTCTCGGGTAGGAATTTGTAAACCCTGATTTTTTAGCGGCGTTTAAGGCCTGCTGCGCCAAGCTGCCGCATCAGAAGGGGAACAGCTTGGCCGAACCTGCCACGATGCCGGCGCAAGAAGCGCTCACGCCCGGCGAAGCGTTGCGCCTGCTGGAGCAGCGCGCGCAATCGGCCCAGCACGAACTGGCGGCGCGCACCGACGCCGGCCCCGATCTGCTGCATTACCTCGCGCAGAACGGCGCGGCGGCGACCCGCCGTGCGGTGGCGGCCAATCCCGCGGCCTCGCCGAAATCGAATCGGCTGCTGGCCGACGACGACGAAGATGACGTGCGCGTCGAACTCGCGCGCAAGATCGGCAGGCTCTTCCCCGGGCTTCTCCTCTCCGAGAAGAAGCAGCTCCGGGACCTGACGATCGAGACCCTCGAACAGCTCGCCCGCGACGAGGAACCGCGCGTGCGCGCCATGCTGGCCGAGGAAATCAAGCACCTGGATTGCGTGCCGAAAGGCGTGATCGAGCGGCTCGCCCACGACGCCGAGGAAATCGTCGCCACGCCGATCCTCGAATATTCGCCGCTGCTCAGCGACCCCGACCTTATCGAGATCGTCGCCGCCGCCCATGCCAATGCGATGCTGGCGGCCGTCGCCCGGCGCAAGGGCCTGTCCGCCGACGTCAGCGACGCCGTCGTTGCCAGGCGCGACACGAAGGCCGTGGCGCTGTTGCTGGCGAACGTCGATGCCACGATCCGCCTGAAGACGCTCGACAGGATCGTCTCGCAGGCCGCCGAGATCGCCGAATGGCACGGCCCCCTCGTGCTGCGCGCCGAACTGTCGCCCAGCGTGATCCGCCGCATCGCCTCCTTCGTCGGCAGCGCGCTGATCGAAGCCCTGGCCGGGCGCGGCGCGCTGGACGATTCCACGCGCACGCACCTCGCCCGCAAGCTGCAGGAACGCCGGCAGCGCGAAGCGAAGGCCGACCGCGAGCCGGCGAATGCGGCGCGCGAGGTCGAGGCCGCCTACCGCGCCGGGACGCTGAACGACGGCTTCGTCGCCGCCGCCGCCGAGGCGTCGCAAAAGGACACCGTCGCCTGCGCCCTGTCGGTGCTCGCCAAGATCGACGAAAACATCGTGCGGCGCATCCTGGAGTCGGGTTCCGCGAAGGCCGTCACCGCGCTGGCTTGGCGGGCGGGGCTCAGCATGCGCATCGCCTTCAAGCTGCAGAACGCCATCATGCGCCTCAAAGGGCACGACCTCCTGCCCGCCCGCGGCGGCATCGATTTCCCGCTGACCGACGACGAGATGCGCTGGCACCTGGGCTATTTCGGCGTGGTCTGACCGGCACACGCACAAAGCCGTTCCGTCCGCCCCGTCCGGTATGCTAATCAGAGCCCCCCGCGGGCGTAGTTCAATGGTAGAACGGCAGCTTCCAAAGCTGCATACGAGGGTTCGATTCCCTTCGCCCGCTCCAAGGCTTGGCAGAAATCGCGGCCAGATTTTTTACAGTTTTTTACAGGCTGCCTACTTGCAAGGCTATTCAAAGGGTTCCCTGTAAAACCTCCCTCCGCCCATTCAGATCAGTTACCGACGCTTAGGAGTCATAACTTCTCAGCCGCATGGTACGAACTGGCCGTCGGCGTAAAGCGCACCATATGCAAAAGCACCAAACGCGATATTGCGATGTCGTGATCATCTCGACCGACGCCGGCCATGGCCTGAAGGCGATTGGACCTGGGTGCAGGGACTGACGCGGCGAGGGTGAGAATTGCCGCCGGCGTGGTACATTACGGTTGACTAGGCTGCCGCAGTTCCCCAACATTGCAGCCACGGTTGATGCACCGGCCGCTTGCCCCGATGGGATGGTGAATGCATCGGACTTTTAGGTCCCTCGCCTTTGCAACACGCGAACGGGCCGGCAAGGCAAGCACCGTCAGTCCTGCTTCGCGATGCAAAGGAAAACCATGCGCGATTATCGCGACGCTAAGGCCATGGCCGCGAGCCTGAAAAAGGCCCTGGCCGAAAAATCCCTCCATGTCGGACACAGCGAAAGCCTCGAACTGATTGCCAAGGCCTTCGGGCTGGACAATTGGAATGTCCTTGCCGCCAAGATCGGCACTCCCGGCGCTGCGGCACTGCCCGATGAAGGCGGAACCATTCGCTTCCTGCAAACCATCCCCGTCTTCCGGATTTTTGATGGCGACAAAGCCAAGGAGTTCTATTGCGGCTATCTCGGCTTTACCTGGAAGTGGGAACATCGCGTCGAGGAGAACACGCCGCTTTACGCTAGCGTGGTTCGCGGTCCGCTGGAATTTCACTTGAGCCAGCACCACGGCGACGGCTCGCTGGGCACGGTGGTTTTTATTCCCGTGATGGGCGTCGAGGCCTTCCACCGCGAGCTTGCGGCCAAGGACTATGCATTCCTGCGGCCCGTCATAGCCCAACACTCCTGGGGCAGGTCCGTCAGCGTGACCGATCCCTTCGGGAACCGAATACGGTTCACGGAACTGAAATCCAGATCGGACTCATGACGCAGGGGTGACGGATCATGAAACGTATTACAGCAGTCATCACCCTGGCGTTGCTTTCACCGCTTATCGCCGAATACCTGAGCGGCAGCATGTCATTGACGCAAGTTGCCGCGATGCCCGTGATGCTCGCGATGTATGGCGGCGGAGTAATTCTCATCCGCGAATTTGTGCGGCGCACGGGGCGCGGCTGGCCTTCCATCCTGTAGCTGGGGCTGGCCTACGCTCTGATGGAAGAAGGCATCGCCGACCAATCGTTGTTCAATCCGAATTTCATGGGGCTGCACCAACTCGCTTCCGGATACATCCCGGCGCTCGGGATCGGTGTGTCGGCGACGATCTTCGCTTTCGGCATCCACACGATCTGGAGCATTGCTGTGCCAATCGCGCTGGCCGAGAGCTTGTTTCCGAGCATCCGCAACGAGCCATGGACGGGACGCATCGGCCTTGCGGTCGCGGCGCTGTTCTATGCGGCGGGCGTGGCGTTGATCACGCTGTACTTCGCGAGGAAGTTCGTTGCTTCTCCGGCCCAGCTTGCGGCATCGGTGATCGGCATTGCAATCCTGACGGTGATCGCATTTGCGCTGCCGCGCACGCGACCAAAATCTCCTGGCCCGGCTCCGAGCCCGTGGATCGTCGGTATTGTGGGCTTAGTCGCGACATCCGGGTTCGCGCAGTTCTACGGCCTCAGCCTGCGGCATGGACCCTGGCAAGTCGCGGCGGGCGGCATGGCCTTGGCGTTGATCCTGCTGCTTGGGTTTGCGTTTGTTGCTGGCCGCCGTTCCGGCTGGGAGCCGATGCATACCTACGCTCTTGCCGCTGGCGCGCTGCTTACCACTTGCTGGATGGGCTTCTTCACCGAGATCGCCTTGCACGGCCCGGCGACGCTGCCCGCGCATACGGTTCTGGCCGCGGTGATGGTCGCGCTGCTGGTGGTCGGCGGGTTCAAGGTGCGGTCAAGCCCCTGAGACGGCGCGGGGAATATCCGTCCATTTCGCATCACGCAGCGAGCGAAGGCGGGCCAAGGCTTGGTGGAAAATAGTTGACCTGGTTTTTACAGCTTTTCCCGATTCAGACTGCATACCTTGAAGAAGAAACAAACGCTTAACCCCGGCCGGCGCGCCTGATTTGTCAGTTTAATAAGAAGAATACGCAAATTTAAGCCTCGCCTGTTAGCTTTTGCCATGTCCGCCGGATCAGAAAGCGGTGCCGCGCCGCCCGCGAATTTCGAGCCTTCGCGCCCCTCGTCCGCCCCCGGGCGACACGAGGCGATGCGCGCGCTGGCGGCTTCGGCGGCGCGGCTTGCGGGGCTCGACGCGCTGACGACGGCCCTTGGGCGCCAGTCGATATCGGTGGCGACCGCCATCGTCGTGACCTTTGCCGTGACGTCGGCCAGCTTCGTGTCCTACGCGGTGTGGTGGCTCGCCACCAAGGTGATGCCCGCGAATGTCATTCCGATCTCGGCGGTGATCGCCTTTCTCGTGGCGACGCCGATTGCGGCCTATCTGGTCTCGATCATCCATTCGCTCGCCCGCTCGCGCGCGGAGTTGGCGGAGCTGTCGCAGCAGCTGATAACGGCCCGCGACGATGCCCGGGAGGCCAACGAGGCCAAATCGCGGTTTCTCGCGAGCATGTCCCATGAGTTGCGGACGCCGCTCAACGCCATCATCGGATTTTCCGAAATCATGAAGAACGAATTGTTCGGCCCCTGCGGCGAACCGCGCTATGTGGACTACGCCAGGGACATCCATGCCAGCGGCGCCCACCTGCTGGATCTGATCAACGACGTTCTCGACCTTTCGAAGATCGAGGCCGGACGCGAGCACATCAACACGCATTCCAGATGCGAGCTGACCAAAATCATCGCGGAGGCGACGAGAGTCGCCGGTGTCATGGCGGAAAAGGCCGGCGTCGATCTGCGCGTCGCTTGCGCGCGGACGCCCATCCATATCGACGCCAACGATCGCATGATGCGGCAGATCGTTCTCAATCTGCTGTCGAACGCCATAAAATTCACGGCGCCGGGCGGCGAGGTGACGGTCTCGGCGAGACTGGATGTCCCTGATGGCGTGATCGTCGATGTCGCCGATACGGGCGTCGGCATGACCGACGAGGAACTCCGGGTGGCGATGCAGCCGTTCGGACAGATCGACTCCAAGGTCAGCCGCCAGCACAACGGCACGGGGTTGGGGCTTCCGCTCACCAAGGCCATGGTGGAATTGCACGGCGGCACGCTGACGATTCACAGCGTTCCCCGCAAAGGCACGACGGTCGCCGTCCGCATTCCGAAGGAAAGACTGGTCGAGGCCGGCGTAGCGCTCGGCGTGGCGGTCTAGACTCGTTAAGCCTGGATCGCGCCGGCGAACTGCCCCTCGGCATATTCGGCGTCGGTCAGGTCCACCGCCTTGGTATCGCCATTCGTCAACGCCAGCGGCCGCAGATCGGCCCGGTGGAACCGGGCATGGGCGAGCTTGGCGCCGCGGAAGCTGGCGCCGCGCAGATCCGCCCCTTCGAATCCCGCGTCGCGCAGGTCGCTGCCGTCGAAATGGGCGCCCTGCAGCTGGCAGTTGGTGAAATCGACGCCTGCGGCGACGACCTGGCGCGCGACGAACGCCGTGATCTTCCGCCCGCTGAAGATGTTTCCCAGCGGCCGGAAATCGACGCCGTCGAAATTCGCGGGCGCGCCGTCCTGGCCGTTGGTCGCGTACCACAATTCGTGGCGCCGCAGATTTTCGATCAGTTCCGGCGCGCGCCGGATCGCTTCGGCGTTCGGATCCAGCAGACAGGTTTTCAGGGCCTCGGCGGAGAACGGCAGGTCCTCCAGATTCATCTGCGTCAGGATGGCGCCGTCGAGGCACACATGGTCCAGCTTGGCCCGCTTGAACGTCACGCCCTGCAGCAGGGCGTTGCGGAAGATCGCGCCTTTGAGGTTCACCTCGTTCATCGAGGTGCCCTTCAGCGAGCAATTGCTGAAATCGACGCCGCCGTCGGCGTTGCCCTTGGTGGCGGGTATCACGCGCGCATAGCCGCCGGCGCCGCCGATCTTGAACATGAAGGCGGCGCGCAGATCGGCGCCGTCGAGCACGGAATGGGAAAGATTCGCGCCGCGCAGGCTGACGCCCCTGAGATCGGCGTTCCGCAAATTGGCGGAGTTGAGATCGCAGTCGCACAGGATCGTCGAGAAGAGATTCGCGCGCTCCAGGTCGGCGCCTGCGAAGCTGCTTCCGGTCAGATCCGCGCCGGAGAAGTCGGCTTCCTTCAAGAGCCGGCGCGCAAGATCGAGACCGAGGAGGTTGGCGGAGCCGAGTTGCGCGCGCGCGCCGTTCGGCATGTGCCGGACGAAGCGCGCATGCGCCGCGGTGACCTCGTTCAATTCGGCCTGCGTCAGCTTCTTGCCCGCCCAGCCGGCCCAGCATCTGTTAAGCTTGGACTCGGATTGTGAGATGACAGCCATGGCATTCCGTCCCTGCGTTCGGTCGGTACGCTGTGAAGACCGCTCCCAGTCTGACAAACCGGCATGAAAGAAAGCTTACGTGGATCTGTCCGGCCGGCGCGGGCGCGCCGCAGAAAGACTTGCCGGTCGGAATTGCCCCCCGGCGTCATGGAATACCCAGCCATTCCAGCGGCTTGAGCATTTCGGTTGCCTCGACAATCTGCGTTCACAATGATAGTAAATCGCACTGCTGACGGACTCGGGGGAGCAAGCTGTCATGCGGGGATTGCCATTTTTCGTCGCCTTGATCGCGCTGCTCGGGCCGGCGAGCCAAGCATATGCGGGCGATGCGCCGCTCTATGCCAAGCAAGATTGCGAAACGATGCATCTCGCCAGGCCGGCGTTCGTAAAATGCTACGCCGCCAATCTCGCGGCGGCGACCGTGGCGCTCGGCAAGGCCTATCGCGCGGCGCTCGACCATCCCGGCAACGACAGGACGCAGGTCCGCGACGTCGAGCGCGCCTGGATCGCCTACAAGGACAGGGAATGCGCCATCGAGAACAACGGCGACGCGACCTGGAAGACCAACGAGGATTACGGCCTGCGCCGCACCCAATGCGAGATCCGGAAAACGGACGCGCGCATCGAAGAACTTCAGCTTCTCACCTGCGAAGGCGCCAGCCTCTGCTATCCGCACGTTTATTAGGCGAAGCGCGCATCTGGAGATCAATGGTGTCAGCCTGTTGGCTGCAATGGCCGGCGTTCGTCGCCGCATGCGAGGGCCCGTCGCTAGGCTGCCGCGTGCGGCACGCGGCCGTCACGCCCAAACCAAATGGTTCGCGTTAACAGTAGCCTAATGCAGTTCTGCCACCGTGCGCGCAGAAATGCCCCGTCCGGGGCCAACGCGGGCATCACGCGGAAAGGGCTGGGTGTCATGACCTACGCCGTTGACCGGGTTGCGGAGGTTTGGGACGTCTTCCATGTTCTGGACGTTCCAAGGCACCCACAAGCACAAGAGTTTCTGGCCTTCTGGAAGGCGCGCCCCAAGGACGGCATCGTCATCGGGCGCGACGTTCCATCGCGTCGCATTGCCGGCCTGCTCGGCCACATCATTGTGTTCGAGCCGGTCGACGGTGGAAGCGACTACCGGGTGCGGCTGGCGGGCGATTCGATAAGGCTGCGGTTCGACCGCGACGTCACCGGCATGCTGATGTCGGAAATGTTTCCGCCGGCCCAGTTCCGGGAACACATCGCGACGACCCTCGCGGTCATAAGCTCGCAGACGCCGGTGATCATCGATTCGCACCTGACCAACGGGACGGTCGAGAAAATGCACATGGAGGTCGTGATCCTGCCGGCCGTTGCGCCGTACCGGGTCGGCAATTGGACCTTCGTGGGTCTTTTCTATTTCCATTGACTGCCGATCTGCCGGCGGCGCGGGAAGGGCGGAGCCACGGTCCGGATTGCCTGCCCGCCTATGTCCGGGCCGGGACCTACGGCCGGTGAATGGCGGCAAAATCCGGAGAACATCGCAACCGCGGTGGATTTGGCTGGCCGGTACGGGTATGCCATCGCCGGAAAAGCAAGCGATGCCCTCCTCCATGTTCGATCACGTCGATAGGACCGCCAAAGCACACCTCATTGCGGCTGCGGCCGTTGTCGGGTCGCTTCTGCTGAATTTCTTGATCACGCGATTGGTGCGTTCCGCGCTTGTCTCGCTGGACGGCATGACGCTGATTCCGGGCCTGCTGGACATCCGCTCCGTCTGGAACCGCGGGATATCCTTCAGCCTCTTCTGGCAGGCGAGCGATGTCGGCAGTTTGGCGCTGTCGCTCGGTCTGGTCGCCATGGTCGCCGCCCTCGCCGTCTGGATCGTGCGGACGGATCGGCCGCTGCTGGCCGCCTCTCTCGGGCTGATCGTCGGCGGCGCGCTCGGCAACATTGTCGACCGGGCCGTCCACAAGGCCGTCTTCGACTTTCTCGACGTGCATCTCGGCGCATTTCCGCTGTTCGTCTGCAACGCCAGCGACATCTTCATCACGCTCGGCGTCATCGGCGTGCTGGTGGAGGAGGTTCGCATGCCTCATGCCGAGCCGGCGGCGCAAGCCGCCAAACCGACAAAGGTCGAGTGAGGCGGAGTCGGTCCGGCAGATAGATGAACAGCGCGTCGCGAACCGCCAGCGCCGCGGCATGGACGTTCCAGACATGACCGGGCGCCGGAAGCGGACCGATATCGGCGGCGAATTGCGGATCGATCAATTTATCTTCGAGGTTGTCTGAAGGCCTGCGCGCGCCATTCGGTTTTGAGCGCTGCGGAGGCGTGTTATGCCCCCGCCTCAATCGATGCGCGGCGCGGGCACATCGCGGCCGTTCTGGTGCAGGATCAATTCTTTCGCGCGGCCGTTCGCGTCGGTCACGAAGGTGAGCTGGGCCGCCGCCACCGTATAGAAGAAGTCTTTCGGACCCGACGGATACACCTCGAATTTCGGCTGTCCCGACAGTTGCGCGAACAGATGGTCGCCTTCGCGCGTCACCGTGAAGATCATCTCCTGCCCAAGCTTGTAGTGGCCGACATAGCCGTCGAGCAGCTTCGGATCTATGGACACCGGCGTGCGGGGCTTTTGCTGCTCCGCGATTTTTTCCGCCGTGACGGCGCTGGCGCGCGCGGCGGCGTCGGCCGTCGTCCGCGTGGCATGCAGGTTCAAGCCGTTCTGATGCAGGGTCAATCCCGTGACGCGGCCCGTGTCGTCGGTCTCGAATGTGATGCTCGCCGGAACGATCGTATAGAAGAAATCTTTCGGCCCATCCGGGAATATCTCGGCTTTCCCCTGACCGCTGAGTTGCGCCGACAGATGGTCGCCTTCGCGCGTGACCGTCAGGACGCCGTTGGGAAGCTTGCTCGGATCGAATTGGTAGTAGCCGACATAGGAATCGAGCATCGCCGGACTGACGGCGACGATCTTGTGCGGTGGCGGCGGCGGTGCGGCCGGCGCCACGCCGACGGCGGCGATGACGACCAGCGGCGCCACGATCGCGGTCAGCAACGCCTTCTTGCCCCAGTTCAACCGCGCTGTCAGTGGCGTTGCCGCCAGGATGCGTTCGATGCGCCGGCCGACCGTCGCCGGCCGCGCCATCGCGACGCCTGCGGGCGCGCGTTTCAGGGAGTTCGACATGTCCAGCAATACCTCCGCATAGTTCGGACGATCCGCGACCTCTTCGATTGCGGTGTCGTCGCTGATGATTTCGGCAAGCTCCGTCAGCCTGGCGTCGAGCCACCACGCCAGCGGATTGAACCAGAAGAGGGCCCGATTCACGCTGCTCAGGAGTTGGATATAGAAGTCGCCGCTTTCGGCATGCGAGCGTTCGTGCACCATGACGGCCTGTCGCGTCGCCGGCGGCCAGTCGCGGTAGTTCGTGGGCAACAGCACGGTGGCGCCGAACGTCACGGGGACACTGACGGCGTCGGTCATGCGCGCGTCCAGGCCTCTGGTCCAGCTCTCCCGGATCGGCGTGGCGCCGCGCGCCGTACGCCAGGTGACGACAAGACCGAAGCCCAGCCGTGCGAGCAAGGTGGCGGCGACCGCAAGATAGGCCCACCACAAGATGGCGGCCCAGGAGATCGTCGCCTGTTCGATATCCGCCGTCGCCGACCCGGCCGCGAGCATCGCCGGCGCGGTGATCGCCGCGGCGATCTGGGTCAGGATCGGCTGATGACCGGCGGTCTGCTGCATCGCCCCAAGCGGTGCGTGCAACTGCACGAGAAAAAGCTGCATCAGCAGCGGCATCAACAGGGACGCGATAAGAGCCGTGCGCCAGATCGTGGTCTGCACACGGGCGTCGCGGATGCCGAATGCGGTCAACCAGATCCACAAGATGCCCGTGAGCGCGAACGTGCGAAGCGCCGCCTCAAACAGCATGCTCAGCATCATTTCCTCCCCGCCTTTGCCTTCGCGATCTTGTCTGCGAGCGCCTTCAACTGGCCTTGGTCGAGCATTTCGGCGTCGACCATGCCGACCAGAACCTCTTCCACGGAGCCGTTGCAGAACCAGTCGACGATCCGCTGCACCGCCTTGGCGGCGACGCGGCGGCGCGCCTCCGCGGCCGCGTAGCGGTAGGTGCGCCCCTCGACCGTGTGACTCACATAACCCTTGTCCTCGAGCCGCTTGAGCACGGTCCGGACTGTGGATTCCTTCAGTTTGCGCGGCAGGCGCTCGCGCACCTCCTCCGCCGTGACGGGGCCGCGCGACCACACCAGATGCATGACCTCGCGCTCGAGGTCGCCCAGATCGGGAAGGGGGTTTGTCATCGTAGCGTTACAATTTATAGCGCTACAGCATGTAGCATTAAATCGGGATCGATGCAATCCGTTTCTGGAAGCTACCCCATGGGCCTGAGAAGTAAGGCAAAGGATATGTACTCCGCATGCAGATGATTACACCTCTCACTCTCAAACACGCCATCTCGTCGCACCCTCTTGAACCACAGGTTTTAGCCCATACGTCTTACACGTAACCTGTGCCGGAGGGACCGGGCGGATTATTCCGTCTACGGAGCATGGAGACGTTTGCCCTTTCATCTGTAGAAACGCCGCGCCTGATTCTGAAGGCGCGTACGCGCACCCATGCCGAGGCCCGCGCCCGTCGCGCCGACGCTGCCCGGCGCCTGCGCGCCCGTCCCGCATCGCCGCTGTCGCTCACCGGGGGAAGGGGGGAAGCCCCCCCTCGAAAAAGCGAAAACAATTATCTTGCCGAGATGGCCGTAAATCCCCGTTCCAATTGGGGGAGGAACCGGTCGGGTGCCGGCGCGCGGCCGGGCAACCGCAATGCCGTCACCACCGGACGTCATACCGCCGAGATCAGAGCCCTGCGGCTCCAGGCGCGCCTGCTGATCGCCCGCCTGCGCTGCTCCGTGGCGGCGGCCAAGCTCTACATGGCCCAGAATCCCGAGCGATTCCGCCCCAAACACCAGGTAATCGTGGTCCATATCCGGCGATGGGGAGAGTCGGAGGTCGTGTTGCGGACCCTGTGCCGCGTCCCCATCAAAAAAGCACGACTCGCCCCGCCGCGGGCGTTATATGTGGCCACCGTGCCCGCGAATCCCTTGCGGGTGACAGAACGACAACCGGGTACGGGATATGGCGAATGTGGCGGTGATCGGCGCCAAATGGGGCGACGAGGGCAAAGGCAAGATCGTCGACTGGCTGTCGGCGCGCGCCGACGTGGTGGTGCGCTTCCAGGGCGGTCACAATGCCGGCCATACGCTGGTGATCGACGGCGTCACCTACAAGCTGAGCCTTTTGCCCTCCGGCGTGGTCCGCCCCGGCAAGCTGTCGGTGATCGGCAATGGCGTGGTGGTCGATCCTTACGCGCTGGCCGTCGAGATCGAGAAGCTCCAGGGTCTTGGCGTCGCCATCTCGCCCGCCAGCCTGATCGTGGCCGAGAACGCCGCCCTCATCCTGTCGCTGCATCGCGAGCTGGATGTGGCCCGCGAAAGCTCCAACAGCGTTCAGGCGCTCGGAACCACCAAGCGCGGCATCGGCCCGGCTTATGAGGATAAGGTCGGCCGGCGCGCCATCCGCGCCATCGACCTCAAGGATTCCGCCACCCTGCCCGGCAAGATCGCGCGGCTGCTGGCCCATCACAATGCGCTGCGGCGCGGCAGCGGCGTCGAGGAAGTCGCTGTCGAGACGATTCTGAAGGAGCTGACCGACATCGCACCCAAGATCGTGCCTTATATCGGTCCGGTGTGGCGCAAGCTCGACGAAGTCCGGCATACCGGCAAGCGGGTGCTGTTCGAAGGCGCCCAGGCAGTGCTTCTCGATGTCGATCACGGCACCTATCCCTTCGTCACCTCCTCCAACACCGTGGCGGGACAGGCGGCGGCGGGCTCGGGCATCGGCCCGCGCCAGATCGGCTATGTGCTCGGCATCGCCAAGGCGTACACCACGCGCGTCGGCGAAGGCCCCTTCCCCACCGAACAGAAAAACGAATTGGGCGAACGGCTGGGCACGCGCGGCGCCGAGTTCGGCACCGTCACCGGGCGCAAGCGGCGCTGCGGCTGGTTCGATTCCGTGCTGGTGCGCCAGACCGTGGTGACCGGCGGCATCGACGGCATCGCGCTGACCAAGCTCGACGTGCTCGACGGTTTCGAGAAGATCGACGTCTGCGTCGCCTACAAGCTGCGTGGCAAGACGGTGGACTATCTGCCGGCGGACGCCGTCGAGCAGGCGGCGATCGAGCCGGTCTACGAAACCATCGCGGGCTGGAGCGAATCCACGCGCGGCGCGCGCTCCTGGGCGCAATTGCCGGCGAATGCGATCAAGTATGTCCGCCGCATCGAGGAGCTGATCGGCGCGCCGGTGGCGCTGCTCTCCACCAGCCCCGAACGGGACGATACGATCCTGGTGCACGATCCTTTCCTGGGCTGACCCATATGCTGAAGACGCGTTTTACCGAGCTGTTCGGCGTCGCCCATCCCATCGTCCAGGGCGGGATGCAGTGGGTCGGTTGCGCGGAGCTGGTGTCCGCCGTCGCCAATGCGGGCGCGCTCGGCTTCCTCACCGCGCTGACCCAGCCCACGCCGGAAGCGCTGGAAAAGGAAATCGCCCGCACCCGCTCCATGACCGACAAGCCCTTCGGCGTGAACCTCACCATCCTGCCGACCATCAATCCGGTGCCCTACGACGAATACCGCCGCGTGGTGATCGAGGCCGGCATCAAGATCGTGGAGACCGCCGGCAACAATCCGGCGCCGCATCTGCCGGCCTTCAAGGAAGCCGGCATCAAGGTGATCCACAAATGCACCAGCGTGCGCCATGCCGTGAAGGCGCAGTCGATCGGCGTCGATGCGGTGTCGATCGACGGCTTCGAATGCGCCGGCCATCCCGGCGAGGACGACGTGCCCGGCCTGATCCTGATCCCCGCGGCGGCCGACAAAATCGGTATTCCCATGATCGCCTCGGGCGGGTTCGGCGATGCCCGCGGCCTGGTGGCCGCTCTGGCGCTGGGGGCCGACTGCATCAACATGGGCACGCGCTTCATGGCCACCAAGGAGGCGCCGATCCACCAGAAGATCAAGGAAGCCATCGTTGCCAACGACGAACGCTCCACCAACCTCATCTTCCGCACCCTGCACAACACGGCGCGGGTGGCGAAGAACGCCGTCAGCGACGAGGTCGTCGCCATCGAGAAGCGCGGCGCCACCTTCGAGGACGTCAAATCTCTGGTTGCCGGTCAGCGCGGACGGCGCGCCATCGAGACCGGCGATGTCGACGGCGGCGTATGGTCGGCCGGCATGATCCAGGGACTGATCCACGACATCCCGTCCTGTGAAGAGCTCGTGACGCGCATCGTCCGCGAAGCCGAGGAGATCATCCGCACAAAGCTTGGGCACCTTCTCGCAAATTGACCGTTGCCGCCGTCGCGAGTCGCCGCTATCAGTGGGTGATGCCCAGTTATGATTGTTCCAAGTGCCCGGGGTATTGCTGCTCCTACCACATCATCCCGGTGACCAAGCGCGATCTCGCGCGGCTGGCCAAGCATTTCGGCATCAGCGTCGCCAAGGCCAAGGCCAGGTTCGTCACCCGGAACGACGAAGAGGACAACAAGGACGGCGAGTACAAGATGCGCCGCAAGGCCGATGAGTATTTCGGCCGCATCTGCCGCTTCTTCGACACCGAGGAGCGGCGCTGCACGGTCTATAAGGCGCGCCCGCATATCTGCCGCGCGTATCCGACCGGGCGTTGCGGCTATTACGACTTCCTCAAGAACGAGCGCGAGACGCAGGACGATCCCGAACTCGTCGCCCTCACCTGGAACAAGTAGAGGCGCTCACCGCCACTTGACGGCGTGGTTGAGCGGACCATGACCTTTGCCGAAGCCCGGCGCCGTCTCGATCGCGGCCTGCACATACTCTCGTGCGTAGCCCACGGCCACCGGCAACGGCAGTCCCTTCGCCAGCCCACAGGCAATCGCCGTCGCCAGCGTGCATCCGGTGCCGTGCGTATGCCGGGTCTTGATACGCGGGAAGGCAAAGACATCCTCGCCTCCTGCCCACACCAGCACGTCGTCGATGGTGGACCGCGTCGAATGGCCGCCCTTGATGAGTGCCGCCTTCGCACCCATCTCCTGTAGGCGGGCCGCTGCCGTCCTGATGTCTTCCCGGCGTGTTCCGCGCATCCCCGTAAGCCGCTTGGCTTCCGGGATGTTGGGTGTCACCAGCGTCGCCAGGGGGAGGAGGCGTTTCTTGATGATATCCTCGGCGTCGGCGTCGAGCAGGGCTGCGCCGCTCGTGGACACCATGACCGGATCGACCACCAGGGGGGTCCCTCCGGCAAATTTTTTGAGCGCGGACACCACCGCTTTCGCAATCGCTGCGTTGGCAAGCATGCCGACCTTGATCGCGTCGGCGCCGATGTCCTTCAGGCAGGCCGCAATCTGATCTGCGACGATTTTCGGAGGAACGGGATGAACGCCGTAGACGCCCTTCGTGTTCTGCACGGTCACAGCGGTGATCGCAGTCATCGCATAGACACCGAACGCCGCAGCCGTCTTGATATCGGCCTGGATGCCTGCGCCGCCGCTCGAATCCGAACCCGCGATGATAAGAAGGCGCTTGGGCTTGGCGGCAGCGGTCACGCCGCCGCTTCCTCGATGGCCGTCGCTATGTCTTGCACGATGGCCCGGATCAGCTTCTCGTCGTCGCCTTCTGCCATCACACGGATGACCGGTTCTGTGCCGGATTTGCGCACCAGAATCCGCCCGCTGCCGTTAAGCCGCGCGTTGCAGTCGTCAATGCAGGATTTTACCCGCGCATCGTCGAGCGGAGCGCCCTTGCGGAAGCGCACATTTTGCAACACCTGTGGCAGCGGCTCGAAGAGGTGGGCCGCTTGGCTGGCTGGCTTTCCCTCTTGCGCGATCACCGCCAGAACTTGCAACGCCGCGATCAGACCGTCGCCCGTGGTGCAAAAGTCGGAGAGCACGATATGACCGGACTGCTCGCCGCCAACGTTGAAGCCGCCCTTCTTCATTTCCTCGATGACATAGCGGTCGCCGACTTTGGCACGTGCGAGCTTCAATTGCTGAGTGGCCAGATAGCGATCCAGACCGGCATTCGACATCACGGTACCGACGACCCCGCCGCCTTTGAGGGTACCAGACCTGCTCCAGGAGCGGGCAATCAGCGCCAAAATCTGGTCTCCGTCGATGATGTGACCGCGTTCATCGGCCATCACCACGCGGTCCGCGTCGCCGTCGAGGGCGATGCCGAAATCGGCGCGCATTTCGCGAACCTTCCTGCACATCGCCTCGGGAGCGGTAGAGCCGCACTCGAAATTGGTGTTCATACCGTCGGGATCCACGCCGAGCGCCACGACGTCCGCTCCCAGCTCCCACAATACGGCAGGCGCGACCTTGTAGGCGGCGCCATGTGCGCAATCGATGACAAGACGCAAGCCGTCCAGCTTGAGATTGCGCGGGAAGGTCGCCTTGACGAACTCTATGTAGCGGGCCTGCGCGTCGTCGATGCGTTTGGCGCGTCCGATCTTGGCCGAAGGTGCAAGTCCTTCTTCCATGCCGTTCGCCATCATTGTCTCGATTGCCTGCTCGCGCGCGTCGGACAGCTTCTGACCGTCGGGGCCGAAGAGTTTGATGCCGTTGTCGGTATAGGGATTATGGGACGCCGAGATCATCACGCCCAGATCGGCACGCAGCGAACGTGTCAGCATGGCGACAGCGGGCGTCGGCAGGGGCCCGAACAGAAAGACGTCCATGCCGACCGAGGTGAACCCTGCGACCAGCGCGGACTCGATCATATAGCCGGACAGCCGAGTATCCTTGCCGATCACGACACGATGGCGATATTCACCCCGTGTAAAAAGACGCCCGGCCGCCATACCGACCTTCATGGCGATCTCCGGCGTCATGGGGAATGTGTTGGCGAGCCCGCGCACGCCGTCCGTGCCGAAAAGTTTGCGATTCATTGTTTCCTGGCGCCCCGTCTCTTTGTCGAGCGATCATATCCCTCAATCATAACAAAAGGTTGAGGGGCTTTGCATCACGCTGTGTTGCGCGTTGTTGCGGCCTTCCAGACGGCCAGACCGTCTGAAAGGGCCGCCGGATCGTGGGTGCGGATATAGTCCGCCCCCTGGAAAACTGCAAAAAGTTCGGCCGCCAGCGTCGCGGATCCCGCCTCCGTAACGGCTCGGCCCGTGATTTTCCTCAAGAAGGACTTGCGCGAAACCGAGATCAGAACGGATAGCCCGAACGCCTGCTTCAGCTCCTGCAGTCGCCGCAAAACCACGAACGAGGCCTCGGGACTGCTGCCAAGGAAAAAACCCATCCCGGGGTCAAGGATGAGCCGCGACCGCGTGATTCCAGCCTCTTCCAGGGCGGCAACGCGTCCCTCAAAGAAACGCAGAATACGGTCGAACACCTGTTCTGGCGCAACGGAGACGCGGGTTGCGCATCCCCGCTCCTGGACCGAATGCATGACGATCAGCCGCGACTGGGCGGCGGCGATCACCGGATAAAGTGCTGGGTCCGGGAACCCATGAATGTCGTTCACATAGGCCACATCCTCAGCCAATGCCCAACGCTGGACCTCAGGCGAGAAACTGTCGATGGAGACGGCAATGCCTTCGCGTTTCAGTGCCGCCACAACTGGCTTAAGCCGCGCAATCTCCGTCTCGGGTGAGATTTGTCGGGCCTCGGGATTGCTCGCGGCAGCACCCAGATCGAGCGCCGACGCGCCATCAGCGGCGAGCCTCTTTGCGTGAGCAATGGCAGAGTCCGACGCGAGATAAAGCCCGCCATCGGAGAATGAATCCTCCGTGATGTTCAGAATGCCGAGGATGGCGGGCGACCAGTCCACTGCGCCTCCCTCCCGTGGGGGACGACGTTAATGTCCCGGTTGAGGTTCCGGCGCGATGATGCCAGGCCCCCGTGGACGACCTGCTTGCGGCACGCTGGGACCAGAACCACGCTGCGGCTCAGGCTCCTCGTACGGCGTGCGTACCGGCGGTATGCCCTTGAGCAACGCGATGATTTCATCGCCCGACAGCGTCTCGTATTCCAGAAGCCCGCGCGCCAGCACATTAAGATCGCTCATCCGTTCGCTCAGGATCTGATGCGCGCGCTGATAGCAATCGTCGATGATGCGGCGAATCTCAGCGTCGATGCGCTGAGCTGTTGCCTCGGAAACATTCTGTGTGCGTGATACGCTGTGGCCAAGGAAGACCTCTTCCTGGTTCTCGGCATATGCAATCGGGCCGAGTTCATCGGACATGCCGAAGCGCGTAACCATGGCGCGCGCCACGCGCGTTGCCTGCTCAATGTCGCTCATTGCACCGGTCGTGACCTTGTCATGACCGAAAACCAGTTCTTCAGCGATGCGCCCGCCGAAGGCGACACACAGATCAGACAACATCTTTTCGCGCGTAACTGACAGCTGGTCGCGTTCCGGAAGGCGCATCACCATGCCCAGCGCGCGGCCGCGCGGAATGATCGTCGCTTTATGGATCGGATCAGAGCCTTTCACATTCAGCGCGACAATGGCGTGCCCGCCTTCATGATAGGCGGTGAGTTTCTTTTCTTCCTCGGTCATCGCCATGGACCGGCGCTCGGCACCCATGAGGACCTTATCCTTCGCTTCTTCGAGCTCGCTCATGGTGACAACACGTTTGCCGCGGCGGGCAGCCAGCAAGGCCGCTTCATTCACAAGATTGGCCAAATCGGCGCCCGAAAAACCAGGTGTGCCACGGGCTATCGTGCGCGGTTCGACATCGGGTGCAAGCGGTACCTTGCGCATGTGCACGCGCAAGATTTTCTCGCGACCGCCGAGATCGGGGTTGGGCACCACGACATGGCGATCGAAACGGCCCGGTCGCAGCAACGCGGGATCAAGCACGTCGGGTCTGTTGGTCGCGGCGATCAGGATTACGCCTTCGGTCGATTCAAAACCGTCCATTTCCACGA
>DAIDUA010000184.1 GCA_027456965.1 Alphaproteobacteria bacterium
GGTTTTAGCATGGGCGGGAAGGCGGGCAAGCCTGCCCGGTTCGAGGCTCACGGTGTCGTCGCCCGCCCCTCGGCGTGACGGTCAGTGCTCGTCCTTCCAGATCTTGCGATAGGAGAGGAACAGCAAGCCCGAAAGCAGCACCAGGAAGGCCATCACCTCGAAGCCCATGCGATGGCGTTCGTCCCGCTGGGGTTCCGATGCCCAGGCAAGGAAAGTGACGACATCATGCGCTTCCTGCGCCACGTTGTTCGGCGTGCCGTCGGAGAAGGTGACGGAGCCGTCCATCAGCGGCGGCGGCATGGAGATGTTCCGGCCGGGGAAATAGGGATTGTAGTATTTCCCGTCGAGCACCTTGAAGCCCTTGGGCGGCTTCTGGCTGAAACCCGTCAGGATCGAATAAACGTAGTCCGGCCCGCCGGCCCGCGCCTTGATGATCAGCGACAGATCGGGCGGCAGCGCGCCGCCATTGGCCGTGCGCGCGGCTTCCTCGGTGGGGAACGGCGGCGGGAAATGGTCGGCAAGGATGCCGGGACGCGTCAGGCGGTTGCCGTTGGAGTCGAAGACCTCGCCCTGGTCGTTGGGCGGCGCGGGAATCTTGTAGCCGGCGGCGATCGCCTTGGCCTGCGCCTCGGTGAAGCCGGGGCCGCCGGGCGCCGCCAGATCGTGGAAGGCCACGAGGTTGAGGCTGTGACAGGCGGAGCAGACTTCCTTGTAGATCTGGAAGCCGCGCTGCAGCGCGGCCTGGTCGTACATTCCGAACGGCCCTTCGAAAGACCATTGCACGTGCTTGATCGGCAGCGGCAGGCTGGTGTCTTCGGCGGACGCCGCGGCGCAGAGCGAAATGCCGAGCGCCAGGGCGATAAGCGGGGGAGCGATCTTCATGTCCGTTCTCCTCACGCTTTCGCTTTGGCGCCAAGGACAGCCTTGGCGATGCTTTCGGGAAGGGCCTTAGGCGTCTCGATCAGGCCGACGATCGGCATGATCAGCCAGAAGAAGCCGTAGTAATACGCCGTGCCGAGGCGCGCCAGCCAGACCAGCGGCAACTGCATCCCGCCGAGGCTGAGCGCCGCGTCCGCGCTCTGCGCACCGACATAACCGAGCATCACGCAGTCCAGCACGAGGAGCCAGAAACACTGCTTCATCAGCGGCCGGAAGCGGCAGGAGCGCACCTTGGAGGTGTCCAGCCATGGGACGAAGACCAGGGTTACCAGCGCGCCGACCAGAACCAGCACGCCGATCAGCTTCTGCGGAATGGAACGCAGCATGGCGTAGAACGGCAGCAGGTACCACTCCGGCACGATATCCTGCGGGGTCACCAGCGGATTGGCCTGGATGGCGTTGTCGGGATTGCCGAAGAAATTCGGCGCGAAGAACACGAAGGCCGCGAACAGGATGAGGAACAGCGACAGATAGAACGCGTCCTTCACCGTGTAATAGGGGTGGAACGGAAGCGTGTCCTGCGGACCCTTCACGTCTATCCCAAGCGGATTGTTATTGCCGGGGACATGCAGCGCCCAGATGTGCAGGCCGACCACGCCGGCGATCACGAAGGGCAGCAGGTAGTGCAGCGAGAAGAAGCGGTTCAGCGTCGCGTCGCCGACGGCAAAGCCGCCCCACAGCCAGGACGTGATGGCGCTGCCGAGATGCGGGATCACCTGGTCGAGCGCGCTGAACAGGCTGGTGATGACGGTGGCGCCCCAGAACGACATCTGTCCCCAGGGCAGCACATAGCCGAAGAAGGCCGTGGCCATCATCAGCAGATAGATCAGCACGCCGAGGATCCAGATGACTTCGCGCGGCGCCTTGTAGGAACCGTAATAGAGG
The DNA here is from genome assembly GCA_027456965.1 of Alphaproteobacteria bacterium. Classification (GTDB taxonomy): domain Bacteria; phylum Pseudomonadota; class Alphaproteobacteria; order Micropepsales; family Micropepsaceae; genus Rhizomicrobium. The sequence goes on from DAIDUA010000184.1 coordinate 1,825, forward strand.
CCGCGGAACATGTGGATGTAGACGGCGAGGAAGAACATCGACGCGCCGTTGGAGTGGATGTAGCGGATCAGCCAGCCGTAATTGACCTCGCGCATGATCCTCCCTTCGACGGAATTGAAGGCCATGTCGGCGCTGGGCACGTAATGCATCGCCAGCACGATGCCGGTGACGATCTGCACCGCGAGACAGAAGGTGAGGATGCCGCCGAAGGTGTACCAGATGTTCAGGTTCCGCGGCGTCGGGAACGTGGTCATCGTGTCATGCATCAGCCGCATGATCGGCAGACGGCTGTCGAGCCAGCGCTCAAAGCCAGAAGCGGGAACGTAGGTCGAATGACCGGCCATTGTTTGCTCCGTTACCCGACTTTGATCTTGGTGTCGGACGTGAAGGAATAGGGTGGGACGGCGAGATTCTGCGGCGCGGGACCTTTGCGGACGCGGCCGGCCACGTCGTACTGCGAACCGTGGCAATGGCACAGCCAGCCGCCGTAGTCACCCTGCGGGGATTGCGGCGTCGAGACCGTCGGCGTGCAGCCCAGATGCGTGCAGACGCCCACCAGCACCAGCCATTCCGGCTTGAACTCGCGATTGGCGTCGGTGGCCGGCGCGCTATCGGGCAGATTGGCATTGCGCGCCACCGGATCGATCAGCTCGGAGACCGGCACGGCCCGCGCCTCGGCGATTTCCTTGGGCGTGCGGCGGCGCACGAAGAGCGGATGGCCGCGCCATTTGAACACGACCTGCTGGCCCAGCTGAATGGACGTGATGTCGACTTCGATGGACGCCAGGGCCAGGACCGCGCTCGTCGGGTTCATCTGGTCGATGAAGGGCCACGCCGCGAAGGCCGCGCCGACGGCGCCGACGGCCCCGGTCGCCAGATAGAGAAAATCGCGTCGCGTCGGTTCCGGCTTGGTCGCAGTCGCCACGAGGATCACCTTCCTTGAGTGTAGAATCGAAAAAACAATACCCCTTCGCACGCCGTTCCGCGAAAAAACGGCGCGTCTAAGACGCAAGAGCTAAATTAGACCGACATGTCGTAGGGGTCTTGCGGCAGAATGACGCAGAATCGCAGAAAAGTGTCCATCTGCGCAAGAGTTTGCGGCCCCGGACGCTCAGCATTCCACAGCGCTCAAATGTCCATCGGCCGCATAAGCCAGCAGAGCGCGGTCCCGGGTCATCACCGTCAGGCCGAATTCGCGTGCCGTAGCGGCAATTATGCGGTCCGAGGGGTCCTTCGGGGGCTTCCCGGGCAGGAAGGACGAGGCCAAAAGCACCTCCGGCGGCAGCTCGGCGAGCATTATTTCGGGCCGGCCCAGCAGCCTCTCAAGCCATCGCTCGGGTGTATAGCTCGATTTGAATCTGCCGCTCTTGGCCAGCAAACCGATTTCCCATCCGGTAATTGGCGACACACGAACCTTTTCGCCGCGATCAAAGGCGATATCGATCGCCTCGACGGCCCCTGGCCGCATCTGTTCGTTCGCCAGGATCCAGAGCGTGGCGCAGGTGTCGAGCAGGATTGGCGCAGTCATTTGAGAAGTCCGTCCCACTTCTCATTGAAGGCTTGCTCCCAATCCTCATCCAAAGCCGGTTGCGCTAGATCGTATCCCGGCTCGATCGTGAACGTGCCTTGCAACGCACCGAACAGTGGCGAACGGCGCGGCGACTTGTTTTCAGCATATTCGACGTCGCGCGCATCCTCGGTCATGCCGCTTGAGGTCTGCGATGCCACAACACGCTTGAAGACCAGTCTCTTACGTTCCATGTCGACCTGCGTCGTTTCAAACCCCGCGCTGAGCCAAACCTTCGTCATGACGTTGTTGGACGGGCTGTTGCTCCACCAGGCCTGGCTCTCTTGCGATTTCGGCAGCTTGGTCTCCACGACGCGCTCGATTTCGGCAAACGTCATCGGCACTTCGTTCATGCGCTGCTCTCGCAGATAGGTCCCGAGACGGTCATATTTGCTCATGGATGCTGCGCCATTGCCCAGACAGGAATATTCCTATAAAGGAAAATTCTTTTTTGTCAATTCATAGGAAATCCGACGTGCGCCTCGCCCTCTATGAGCCGGATATCCCGCAGAACACCGGCGCCCTGATCCGGCTGGGCGCCTGCTTCGGCGTGGGCGTGGACATCATCGAGCCCTGCGGCTTCCTGTTCAGCGACGCCAAACTGCGGCGCGCCGGGATGGACTATCTGGGACGCGCCGAGGTCGTGCGCCATCCATCCTGGCAGGCATTCCTGGCCGCCTGTGCCGGACTCCGGCTCGTCCTGCTCACCACCATGGGCGTCGACCGCTATGTGGAATTTGCCTTTCGCCCCAATGATGTTCTTCTGTTGGGCCGGGAGAGCGAAGGGGTACCTGATGCAGTGCATGAGCGGGCGGATGCACGGCTGCGGATTCCCGTCAAAGAGCGGTCGCTGAACGTGGCGCAGGCGGGAGCCATCGTGCTGGCCGAAGCGTTGAGGCAGACGAAGGGGTTTCCATGACCGAGCGCAAAGCCCGAGCCAAGGCCTGGTTCGAGAATCTGCGCGACCGGATTTGCGCCACTTTCGAAGCCATCGAGGACGAAGGCAGGCTGGGTGACCGCCCGGCGGGCCGCTTCGAGCGCAAGGCCTGGACCCGCCCGCCCGAAGACGGCGCCGAAACCGGCGGCGGCGTGATGAGCATCATGCGCGGCCGCGTCTTCGAGAAGGTCGGCGTCAACGTCTCGGCCGTGCACGGGACATTCGCGCCGGAATTCGCCAAAACCATTCCCGGCGCCGACCAGAATCCGCACTTCTGGGCCAGCGGCATTTCACTGGTCGCCCATATGCAGAGCCCGCATGTCCCGGCCGTCCACATGAACACCCGCCACATCGTCACGGAAAAAGGCTGGTTCGGCGGCGGCGCGGATCTGACGCCGATGACGGCCGATGCGGCGGATACCGCCGATTTCCATGCGGCATTGAAGCGCGCCTGCGATGCCGCCGATCCGACCTATTACCCGCGTTTCAAACAGTGGTGCGACGAGTACTTTTTCCTGCCGCATCGCGGCGAAATGCGCGGCGTCGGCGGCATCTTCTACGACTATCTGGACAGCGGCGACTGGGATAAGGACTTTTCCTTCACCCGCGCGGTAGGACTCGCATTCTTGGACATCTATCCCCACATCGTAAGACGGCACATGGGACGGACCTGGACCGACGCAGAGCGGGCCCATCAGCTGGTGCGCCGCGGCCGGTATGCGGAATTCAATCTGCTCTACGACCGCGGCACGCAGTTCGGTTTGAAGACCGGCGGCAATGCGGAAGCCATCCTGATGTCCTTGCCGCCGGAAGCACGCTGGCCCTGAGACGGCCGATTTAAACGAGGAACCGCATTGTTCGACATCTTCACACAGGGCGGCTTCTTCGCACTGCTTCAGGTGATCCTGATCGACCTCGTGCTGGCGGGCGACAATGCCGTCGTCATCGGCATGTCCGCCGCGCATGTGCACGCCTCCGACCGGCGCAAGGTGATCTTCTGGGGACTGGCGTCGGCCGTCGTGCTGCGCGTCGTGCTGGCGGTCTTTGCGGTGCAACTGCTGGAATACATCCCGCTGATGATCGCCGGCGGCATCCTGCTGTTGTGGGTGTGCTGGCGGCTGTGGCGCGATATTCGCCAGGCGCACAAGGAACATCAGGCCACCAAGCTGCTGACGGAAACCGATCCGACGGAAAACGGACCCCTGCGGTGCCAGAACACGGCGGCGGTGCGTCGGGCCATCGTTCACATCGCCGCCGCAGACATTTCCATGTCGCTGGACAACGTGCTGGCCGTCGCCGGCGCGGCCATGCATCACATCGGCGTGCTGATCATCGGGCTGATGCTGTCGGTCGCGCTGATGGGCCTGGCGGCGACCTTCGTGGCCAAACTGCTGAACCGCTACCCGTGGATCAGCTATGCCGGCATCCTGATCGTGCTCTATGTCGCCGTGTCGATGATCGTGCACGGCGGCATGATGATGATGCAGCCGGGATAACGCGCATCGCGAACCGCCGGCGGCCAGGCAAGCGGTGGCCGCGAGCGCTATCACTCACAAGGACAGCGCCGCCTTGAGCACGCCCGGATCGTCCCACGGCACGTCGTGATGGCCCATGGCCAGATACGGACTGGCCGGATTCTTCGCCCATTCGCGCGGGAAGAACACGACGATGTCGCTCTCGATCGCTTTGCGCATGCCGGTGACGTCCGGGGCGATCGCCGCGGCCAGGCTCGCCGGCAAGTCCCTGTTCTTGCCGAAGGCCAAGGTCCCGCCCTGCGTGGCGCGCGGATTGACCTCGATGAGATGCACCGCGCCGGAGCTGTCACGAATGAAATCGATGCCGTGCAGACCCGAAAGGCCAAACGTTCTGGCGACGATCTTGGTCGCGCCGTCGATTTCGGCACAGTCCACCCGCCTGATCACGTTGGGCGGCCCGATCTCGCGATCGGCGACAAGAACATCGTAGGAGATCGAACCGACGACTTCGCCCTTCCAGGCGGCAAACGCGCTTGCCGCCGGCGTCCCCTCGACGAACTGCTGGACGGAAACCGACCAGCGCGGCGGCACAAGCGCGGCGACCAGGTGATGCGGATCGCGCCGCTTGACGGCGCGGTACAGACTGCGAAGCCGCGACGGGGGCGTCGAGAGGCGGCGATAGGCCCGGAACGCTTCCGTGCGGTCGCGGACAATGACAACCCCCTCGCCGCCCAAACTGCCATCCTGTTTCAGGACCGCGGGCAAGCCGACGCGTTCGAGGGCGACGTCCAGCTCCGCTTCCGAGGCGGCCGCGAAAGTCTGCGGGACGCGCACCCCCGCCTCTCGCAGCGAAGCGAGCGAGTCGTTGCGCGACATCAGCCGCGCATAGTTCTTGGGCTGACCAAGCGAGGCTTCGATGAGCTGCGCTATCGACGAGCCGGAAGGCGCTTCCTTTTCGTATAGCCGGACCAGCTGACGAACGACGCGGTCGTCGCACGCGACGATCAATGCCGCGCCCGAGTCCCGGATCGCGCGCCGCAAGGACGACAGAGGCCGAAACGCGTCGTAAGCGTGGCACTTGTCAACATAGCGGCTGATGCAGGCCGGCGATCCTTCAGGCGTCATGACCTCCACCGAACATCCGGACGCGGCAAAGCCGTTGGCGTAGCGCGCCACAGAAGGCCAATCGACCGTCGCCGCGAGCAATATCTTGGTTTTCACGTCACAGCCTCCAGCACTCCCGCGGGTCCGCCGCAAAAACCGTGCCTGGCACGAATTTCGAATAATCCTGGTTCTAAGACGTAAAAGCACGTCTGTTGGTTCATTTTGAAACACACGCGTTCCCAAATACGGAGACCAGGATGACTAATGCATGTGATGTCGCGATCATTGGCGCGGGGCCCTACGGGCTTTCCCTGGCGGCGCATCTGCGCGCCAGCGGCATCAATTTCCGTATCTTCGGCAAGCCGCTGGACACCTGGCGTTCGCACATGCCGGAGGGCATGTTCCTAAAATCCGAGGGATTTGCATCCAATCTCTCCGCACCCGGCAAAGAGTCCACCCTCAAGGCCTATTGCGCGCGGCGCGGCATCCCCTATGCCGACCGGGCCCATTCGATCTCTCTCGACACGTTCCTCGATTATGGCGACTGGTTCCGCGCGCGCCATGCTCCCAATCTGGAAGACGTGCTGGTGACGTCGGTCGAGCGCCAAAACGACGGCTTCGCCGTGACGCTGGAGAGCGGAGAAAAATTCAAGGCCCGCACCGTGGTCGTGGCGGTCGGCGTGAGCCACTTCTCGTATGTTCCCGAGGAACTGTCCAAGCTGCCGCCCGGCGCCGTGTCGCACAGCTACGACCACCGGTCTCTCAAGCGCTTCAAGGGACAGGACGTTGCGATCGTGGGCGCCGGCTCGTCGGCCATCGATCTCGCCTGGGATCTGCACGAGGCGGGTGCCAATCCGCACATCGTCGCGCGGGCGGACGAGATCCAGTACAACGTCACGCCAAGCCCCGATGCCGACAAGATCGGGTACAAGCTCAAAAATCCGCCGTCGACCATCGGCCAGGGCTGGCGGTCCTATTTCTGTGCGATCGCGCCGCTCGCGGTTCACCATCTGCCGGCCAGTTTGCGGGCGCGCGCGGTGCGCAGCCACATGCATGCCGCCGGCGGCTGGTTCATGCGTGAAAAGGTCGAGCGCACGGTGCAGAGAACCCTGGGAGTCGCCATTGAAGGCGCCGATCTCGCCGACCGGCGGGTGACGCTGCGGCTCAAGACGGCATCGGGTGAACGCAAGACGCTTGTCTGCGATCACGTGATTGCTGCGACCGGCTACCAGGTCGACATGACGCGACTGCAGTTCCTGTCCCAATCCCTTCGCGAGCAGATCTCGCCGGACGGGCGCAGCCCGGCCGTTTCGTCCCGCTTCGAAACGGCCGTGCCGAATCTTTACACGATCGGTATGACGGCCATGGCCGCGTTCGGACCGCTGTTGCGCTTCATGGTCGGTGCGGAGTTTGTGGCGCCGAGGCTGGCCGGCAGCTTGCGCCGCCGCCTCAACGGTCACTGGAGCATGACGATCCTGCGCGGCCGGCGCACGGGCGATCGCTCGATGGGGGCCGCGCGGCCGGCGACTGCCGCTGCGGAATGATGGCGATCCGTTTTAAGTCAACCGCAACAGGACCGCGGTGGCGTCGTCGCTCTTCTTGAGGCGCGGGAAGCGGCGGCCTTCGGCGTCACCCGCTTCGATGGCGCGCAGTTCCCCGCTGAGCGCCTTCAGGCCCTTTGCCTGCGCGGTCCGGATCAACCCATCGGCGTCATAGGCTTCGTAGTCGCTGGCGAGCGCCAGGAAGCCGTCCGTGGACAACAGCACCAGCGTGCCGGCGGGCGCGTCGACCTGCTGTTCCGAGACGTGATCGACGGCGCGCGCATCGGGCGAAAACAGCCAGTCGCCGCTGGCGCTGTTGACCTTGTTCCGCGCGGCGCGCAGATGCGGCAGATATTCGGCGCGGGAAAGTCCGGCGGCGGGCGCGAGCCCCTTGGCTTCGGCCAGCATCTTGACGCGGCGCGCTTCGGCCGCGCGCTTGTCGAAGGCTTCACCGACGATTTCGACAGCCTCGCCGGGCCGCAAGACCAGCGCCGCGCAATCTCCGAACCACAACGCCTCGAAACCGCCGCCGTTCGCCGCCGCGAACATCATCGAGGCGAAGGGGATTTCGTAGGTCTCCTTGGGCGGACGCCGGCGCAGCCCGCAATAGGATTTCTCGGCGTCCGCCAGCGCGTGGCGCAATGCGTCTTCCGGCGCATCGCCGTCGCGCATATGCGCCATCAGGCGACGCGCGCCGAATTGCGCGATCCAGGCCGCATCGCTGGGCCCCGGCAGCAGCATCTCGCCCAGCCCCGTGGCGCCGTCGAACACGACGGCGGCTTCGCGCTCCGCCGCGAAGGCGTCCTCGTTGGCTTTGGCCGGATCGGCGGGAAGAGAAAGGGAATCGAGAATTTCGAACTGCATCAATAGACCACCGCCTGCACCACCGCCTTGAGCCGTTCCGCGAGCGAAAATTCGTCGTCGGTGAAATCGCTGTCGACCCACCAGTCTTCCACCTCGCCCAGCACGCGCCCCACCAGCGGCCCTTCGGGTACGCCGGCCAGCATCACGTCGCGTCCCGTCAGCGGAAAGCGCGGGCGTTTCCAGGCATCGGCCATCGCCAGAAGCGCGCGCCATTGCATGGCGGCCTTGGAATCCTCCGCCCATTTCAGGAACAACCGGTCCTTGAAGGGCTGCGCGCCCAGCCGGTAGAGCAGCTTGCGCACTTCGCGGATCGAAAGATAGGACGCGATCTTCTCGTTGGCGCCGGCGAGGTCTTCCAGCCGCGTCCGCGCCGCATTCGACAATTTCCAGCGTTCGGCGACCTGTGCGGCCGCCTTGGCATCATGCGGCAACAGCGCCGCAAGCCTGAGCAACGCGTCCGGCGGGAAGAAATTGGCGGCATCGATTTCGGCCAGCCGTTCGAGGCGCGCGATGCCCAGTTCGCCCGGCAGCGCTTCCGCCAGGATTCCCGACGCCGCCATCAGGCGCAGCACGGGCGCGGGCGTCTCCGCCTCCAGCAGACGCAACATCTCCTTGGCGATACGCTCGCCGGAAAGTTTGGCGATGCCGGTCTTTTCCGCCGCCGCCGCCCGCAACGCCGCCGCGTCGATCTCCCCCTGGCCGTACCAGGCGTGGAACCGGAAGAGGCGCAGGATGCGCAGATAATCCTCGCAGATGCGCGTCGCGGCGTCGCCGACGAAGCGCACGCGGCCCGCCTTCAGATCTTCGACGCCGTCGACGAAATCGAACACCTCGCCGGAGGCGTCGGCATAAAGCGCATTCATGGTGAAGTCGCGGCGCCGGGCGTCTTCCGCCCAATCCGTCGTGAACCTCACGACGGCATGACGCCCGTCCGTTTCGACATCGCGGCGCAAGGTGGTGACTTCGAACGGCTTGCCGTCGACGACGGCCGTGACGGTCCCGTGATCGATGCCCGTCGGCACCACGTTGATACCCGCGGCCGCGAGTTTCTTCTGCACCGCATCGGGCGTCAGCGGCGTGGCGATGTCGACATCGGCGACGGGCTTTCCCAGCAGCGCATTGCGCACCGCGCCGCCGACGAACCGCGCCTCGCCCAGCGCCGCCAGCAGCCTGCGCGTCTGGGGAGCGTTCATCCAGGGCTGAGGGTCAAGACGCGTCATGAAGCCTTTCCGCGAAGTTCACCAGCATCGCCGCCGTCGCACCCCAAATATAATGCGCTTCGTACTGGAAGGCGTAAACGCGCCGCATCCCGCCTTTCCATTCGAGCACATGTTCCTGGCGGTTGGCCGGATCGAGCAGGAAGGCCAACGGCACCTCGAACACATGCGCCACTTCCCGCGCGTCGGGCTTCACGGCGAATCCTTCGCGCAGCACTCCCACCACCGGCAGGATGGCGTAGCCTGTGCCGGTCTCATAAACGTCGAGAAAGCCCGCGATAGAGACGAAATCCGCCGCGATGCCGGTTTCCTCCGTCATCTCGCGCAGGGCGGTCGCCACCAGCGAGGCGTCGCTGTCCTGGACGCGCCCGCCGGGGAAACTTACCTGGCCCGCGTGCCGCGGCAGGTTCTCGCTGCGCCGCGTGAGCAACACCGTCGGCGCCGCGCGTGTGACGATCGGCAGCAGCACGGCCGCCGGCGCGAGTTCGCGCGGCGCCAGCGACCGCGCGGAGGGATTCAGATCGTAGTCGCCGCGGGTCGGCCTCAGCGGCAGCGCCGGCGCGTCCGACAGCAACCGCGCGCGCAACGCGTCGATGCCGTCCTGGGTAAGCAGCGTCGCGGGCGTCATGCAGCCCGTCCCAGGGGAAAGAACGCACCGCAGCTCCAGACGCCAAGATGGTCGTGATGCGCATCCGGCACGGCGAGATCGGCAAGCTGGTAGAAGACGGCGCGCGCGATCTTGGCCTCCAGCCCGCCGCGCACATGCAGATAAGGCGCGGGCTCCTGCGTCACCGGATCGGTCTCCACGCGGATGGGATGGAGCGGCCCGGCCACCGCCTCGTCGCCGACATTGGTGGTGAAGATCAGGCGCTGGCCGGCACCCTCGCCCACCGTCTGCAGCAGCACGGCGACGAACGGCGCATCGTCAACCTTGATTCGCAGTTTCTCCGCCGGGGTGACGAGGTGGAAGCCGTCGTCATCTTTGCGCAAGATCGTGGAAAACAGGCGCACCAGTTCCTTGCGGCCGATCGGCGTGCCGAGATGGAACCAGGTGCCGTCCCGGGCGATGCGGATGTCGATATCGCCGCAATGCGCGGGGTTCCAGGTCTCGACCGGCGGCAGGGCGCGCCCTTTCGCCGCCTCGCGTTGGAGGCTTGCCAGTCCAAGGGGAAAATCGCCCGTCATCGAGTCGCAACAGCGGGCGCAACCGAGGCAAAACCCGCTTCTCCTTGTTGCGCCTGCCGGAGCGCGGTACGTTCCGGCCAACGCGCTTTCGGCACGAAGATTAGGCGGGGCCACGCTCCGTCCGCAACCTGGACAGCATAGCTTCATGAACGACACGATCAGCGAGGAACTGAATGGCCAGGCGGTCGCGCACGCCGAAGAGGCAGCCGCAATCCTCGCCAAGGTGCGCGAAGGCATCGGCCGCGTCATCTTCGGCCAGAAGGATGTCATCGACCAGACCCTGATCACCCTGCTGGCCGGCGGTCATGGGCTGCTGATCGGCGTGCCGGGCCTGGCCAAGACCAAGCTGGTGGAAGCGCTGGGCACCGTGCTCGGCCTCGACTGGAAGCGTATCCAGTTCACGCCCGACCTGATGCCGGCCGACATCATCGGCTCCGAAGTATTGGAGGAATCCGAGGACCATCAGCGCGCCTTCCGGTTCCTCAAGGGACCCGTCTTCACGCAGCTGCTGATGGCGGACGAGATCAATCGCGCCTCGCCGCGCACGCAGTCGGCGCTGCTGCAGTCGATGCAGGAGCGCGAGGTGACCGTGGCCGGTACGCGCTATGGCTTGCCGCATCCGTTCCATGTGCTGGCGACGCAGAATCCGCTGGAGCAGGAAGGCACCTATCCGCTGCCCGAAGCGCAACTCGACCGTTTCCTGCTGCAGATCGACGTCGGCTATCCCGACAAGGACGCCGAGCGGCAGATGCTGCTGTCCACCACCTTCGGCGACGAGACCGCGCCGGTACGCGTCTGCGCCCCCGAGGCGCTGGTCGCGGCACAGGCGATCGTGCGGCGCATCCCGGTCGGCGAACAGGTTGTCGAATCCATCCTGCGACTGGTCCGCGCGGCGCGTCCCGAAGCCGACGGCGCGCCGGAGCTGCGCGATGTCATCGCCTGGGGTCCCGGCCCCCGCGCCAGCCAGGCCTTCATGCTCGCGGCGCGCGCCCGCGCCCTGATCGAAGGCCGCCTCGCGCCGTCGACCGACGACATCGTGGCGCTGGCCGGACCGGTGCTGCGCCACCGCATGGCGATCAATTTCGCCGCGCGCGCGGAAGGCATGACGGTGATGAGTGTCATCGACCGGCTTTGCCAGACGCTTCTTTGATGCCCACGAGCGAACCGCTCCGTCCCTCCCTGCAAGATGCCGCCGAGGCGCTGGGCGCCAGCCTGCCGCCGCTGCTGGTGCGCGCCGAGCGGCTGGCCTCGGCGATCAGTCTCGGCATGCACGGCCGGCGCAAGGCCGGCATCGGCCAGAGTTTCTGGCAGTTCCATCATTACCGCTTCGGCGATCCGGCCAACGCCATCGACTGGCGGCAATCGGCGAAGTCCGAACACCTCTATGTGCGCGAGCGCGAATGGGAGGCGGCGCAGTCGGTCTGGCTGTGGCGCGACGGCTCGCCCTCGATGCGCTTCTCCTCCGGCGGCGACAGCAAGATCGACCGCGCCAGCCTGCTGGCGCTGGCGCTCGGCGTGCTGCTGGTGCGCGGCGGCGAACGCATCGCGCTGTTCGGCGAACGCGAGGCGCCCGCCAATTCCCGCGCCGCTTACCGGCGCATCGGTTATGCGCTCGGCGAACGCGCGCCTGCCGACGATGCGGTGCCGCCGGAACGGCCGCTGCCGCGCAACGCGCAGTTCGTCTGGTTCGGCGATTTCCTGGCGCCGCTGGCCGACATCGAAGCCGCGATGCGGCGGTTGAACCTGCAGAACGCGGGCGGGCGGCTCGTCCACATCATCGATCCGGCGGAAGAAGACTTTCCCTATGCCGGGCGCACGCGGTTCGAAGGCACGCACGGGACCGACAGTCACACGCTGGGGCGCGCGGAAAGCGTCGCGGCGGACTACCGGACGCGCTTCAAGGCGCACCGCGAGGCGCTGACGCTGCTGGCGCGCAAGCTGGGCTGGGCCTACATGGCGCATCGCACGGACCGCACGCCGCAGACGGCACTGGTGGCGCTGTATGCCGATCTCGGCGGCGGACACCGGATGCAGAACTGACCACGCATGGATTGGCTGGCAAACATCAGTTTCGGCGCGCCGTGGATTCTGGCGGCGCTGATCGTTTTGCCGGTGATCTGGTTCCTGCTGCGCGTGACGCCGCCGCTGCCCAGGCGCGTGGTGTTTCCGCCGCTGCGGCTGCTCTTGGGATTGCGCGACGAGGAACAGACGCCCGCCGGCACGCCATGGTGGCTGATGCTGCTACGGCTGATCGCGGCGGCGGCGGTGATCGTCGCGCTGGCCGAACCGCAGATCGGACAGAAGCTCGATGTCCCGGGCACGGGCCCCATTGTTCTGCTGGTCGACAATGGCTGGACGGCGGCCTCCAACTGGGGGGCGCACAAGAACCTGGCCGAGGAAGCCGTGCGGCTGGCCGCGCACCAGCACCGCGCCGTCTCCATCGTTGAGACCGCGACGAGGCCCGACACCGATCTTCTGGATGCCGGACGCGCCGAGCGCGCCGTGCGCGCGCTGGAGCCCAGGCCCTGGCTCGCCGACCGCCGCAGCGCACTCGCGGCCGTGTCGAGGATGACATTCTCCAAACGCCCCGAAATCCTCTGGCTTTCCGACGGCATCGACGACGGGCATGCGCGCGAAACCGCGAGAACATTGTCGCGGCTCGGGCACCTGCGAATCTATACCGACAGAGAAGGCAAGGGCCCGCTGGCGCTGACCGCCTATGGCGACCAGGGACAGATTCTCGGCACCGCGCGCTTCCGTTTCGCCGACGGCCGGAACAAGACCGTGGTGCGCCTCGCCTTGCCGTTGGAGATGCGCAACGAGACCGCACGCATCGCCATCGATCACGTCGACGGCGCCGGCGCGGTGTGGCTGCTGAACCGGGG
>DAIDUA010000185.1 GCA_027456965.1 Alphaproteobacteria bacterium
GCCGCCGAGCCGGTTCTTGCCGAGATTGCCCGCTTCCGTGACCAGGTTTGTGAAGAACTCTCCGAAGGGCTCACGCCCGAAGCCTGGGCGGCCGCACTCGACGTCCTTTTGAACCTCAAAGACAAATTGACCACCGACAACAAAGACAAGTCTACGGCGGAAAGTGCGAAGGCACGCGCCAGCGCAGGAGCATGACCCGCATGTCAGTTATTCCAAGCAATTTGATCGCGAGCACCTACGACGGCGTCGTGCGCGGCCGCGCCGCGCGCGTTCGCGGCTGGGCCGGCGAATTGTGGGCAGACAAGCCGCGCTTGCGCCGGGTCGCGATGATCTTCGGCGTCGCCGCGGTGGCGGCGGTTGCGCTCGTCGTATACCTGACCGGCGGGCGCTATGTCGGGACGGACGATGCTTACGTTCACGCCGCCAAGCTGATGGTGACCACCGACGTTTCCGGCCTGGTGAAGAGCGTCGATGTGACTCAAGGCGAACACGTGAAAAAGGGACAGGTCCTGTTCCAACTGGACCCCAGGCCTTTCCAGATCGCGGTCGACAACGCCAAGGCGGCGTTGGACCAGAGTGTTCTCGACGTCAAAGCGATGGAAGCGACGTACCAAGGCCTGCTGAGCCAGGTGACCGCGCAGCAGGCCCAGGTGCGGCTTGCCCAGACCACCTATGACCGCGACCTGGCACTGGCCAAGGCCAATGCGATCGCGTCGCTTACGCTCGCCCAGGCACACAGCGCGCTGCAATCGGCGCAGGCGACGCTCGTCTCCATTCAAGAGAATGCGCGGACCGAACTGGCCAAGCTGAACGGCAATCCGAATTTGCCGCCGCAGCAGGCGCCGCAATACATGCAGGCGCAGGCCGTCTTGGCGGAAGCCCAGCGCCAGCTCAATCACGCGACAGTGCGCGCGCCGTTCGACGGCGATGTCACCGAAGTCGACTCGCTGCAGCCGGGGACGCTGGTGATCTCGGCCCTGTCGGCCTTCACCACGACGAGTGCCGTCGGACTGGTGTCCTCCAGCGACATCTGGATCGCGGCAAACATGAAAGAGACGGACCTGACCCATGTGACGGTCGGCGATCCCGTTTCGATCACCGTCGACACCTATCCCGGTCATACCTGGCACGGCCATATCGACGCCGTGAGCCAGGCGAGCGACTCTGCTTTCTCCGCCTTGCCGTCGGAAAACGCCAGCAGCAACTGGGTCAAGGTGGTTCAACGCATCCCCGTGCGCATCAAGCTCGACCTCAAACCGGGCGATCCCCCGTTGCGGGCCGGCATGAGCACCGTCGTCACGATCGATACGCATCACCGCCGCTGGTATCGCTTGCTCTTTGGCCACTAGGAAACAGCGCGACGCATGACTGCCGCCAAAGAGACCTACACACGCGACCACTACACGTCCAAGTTCGAGTTGGTCGTGGTGATGATGTGCTCGATGGCAGGCACGCTGATGCAGGCGCTCGACACGACCATCGCCAATGTCGCCCTGCCGCATATGCAGGGCGACCTGTCGGCGTCGCGCGACCAGATCACCTGGGTTCTGACCTCCTATATCGTGGCGGCGGCGGTGATGACCGCGCCGGTAGGCTGGGTTGCCGCGCGCTTCGGCAAGAAAAACGTCCTTATGATCTCCATGATCGGCTTCACGGTAACGTCCATGCTGTGCGGCGCGGCGACAAGCCTCGGCGAGATCGTCGTCTTCCGTCTGCTGCAGGGCGTGTTCGGCGCGGCCCTGGCGCCGCTGTCGCAGTCGGTGATGCTCGACCTCTACCCGCCCGAGAAGCGCGGCCAGATCATGGCCATTTGGGGTATGGGCATCATGCTGGGGCCGATCCTGGGGCCGACGCTGGGTGGCTATCTCACCGACAATTACAGCTGGCGCTGGGTCTTCTACGTCAACGTGCCGGTCGGCATTGGCGCAACCTTCGGAATTTGGCTGTTCTTCAAGGACACCGTGCGCAACGCCGCGCTCAGATTCGACTGGTCGGGTTTCGCCTTCATGGCGCTGGGGGTCGGCACGCTGCAGCTGATGTTGGATCGCGGCACGACGAAGGGCTGGTTCTCGTCGTCGGAGATCATCGTTGAGTGCGTTATTACCGGATTGGGGTTCTATCTCTTCCTCGTGCACATGTTCACGGCGAAGACCACCTTCATCCAGAGAGGTATCTTCGCCGACCGGAACTTCGTGTCGGCCCAGGTCCTGATGTTCGTGGTAGGCGCCGTCCTCCTCGCCAGCACCGCCCTGATGCCTCCCTATCTGCAGAACCTTGGGGGCCATACGGTGACGGAAACCGGGCTCCTGCTGGGGCCGCGCGGCATCGGAACGATGATCGCCATGATGCTGGTCGGCAGGGTGGCGAACTATGTCGATCCGCGCATCCTGATGAGCGTCGGCGCGGGTGCGATGTCGTGGTCGCTGTGGGATATGTCGCACTGGACACCTTCTATCAACGATTACCACCTGCTGACCGTGACGGTCGTGCAGGGCTTCGGCATGGGCCTGGTATTCGTGCCGCTGCAGCTTGTCGCCTTCGCCACGCTACCCGGCATTTACCGCACGGACGGCACCGCGGTGATGAATCTGGTGCGCAACATCGGCAGCGCCATCGGCATCTCGGTCACCACGACCATTCTGAGCGACAGCATGCAGGCGATACACGACCAGCTTACGGCCTATGCCACGCCGTTCAATCGCGCGCTGGGCATCAACGCGCCGTCCATGATGTACAATCTGTTCCTGCCCAGCGGCCGCGCCGCGCTCGACGGCGCAATCCAGATGCGCGCCGCCATCGAGGCTTATGCCAACGATTTCCTGTTCATGTTCTACGTCACGCTGATATCCTTCCCCATCATCTGGATGGTGAAGCGTCCAGCCTATTCCAGCAGCGGCAACGGACGCCCACACGTGGAGGCGATGGAATGACGCGTACGGCGTTCATAGGCTTGGGCGTGATGGGCTATCCGATGGCGGGGCATCTGCTCCGCGCCGGTCATCAGGTCACCGTCTATAACCGGACGAAGGACAAGGCCGAGCGCTGGACGCGCGAATACGGCGGCCGGTCCGCGGCCACACCCGCCGAAGCGGCGGCGGATGCCGATCTCGTCATGGCCTGCGTCGGGCGCGACGCCGATCTGCACGCCGTGACGCTGGGCGAGGGCGGCGCCTTCGCCACGATGAAAAGCGGCGCGGTGTTCGTCGATCATACGACGGCCTCCGCCACGATCGCGCGCCAGCTCGGCGCGGAGGCTGCCGCACGCGGCTTCGGCTTCGTCGACGCGCCGGTGTCGGGCGGCGAGGCGGGCGCCAAGAATGGTCAGCTCACGATCATGTGCGGCGGCAGTGAAGCCGATTACGCCAAGGCCGAGCCGGTGATCACCGCCTATGCCAAGCAATGCCGCCGCCTGGGCCCGGTGGGCTCCGGACAGCTCACCAAGATGGTCAACCAGATTTGCCTTGCCGGCATGATCGAGGCGCTGTCTGAGGGGTTGAACTTCGCCCGCACCGCCGGTCTCGATCCACAGGCGGTGGTAGACGTCATCTCCAAGGGCGCGGCGCAGTCCTGGCAGATGGACAATCGCCACAAGACGATGCTGGCGGGTCATTACGATCATGGCTTTGCCGTGGAGTGGATGCGCAAGGATCTGGGAATCTGTTTCGACGAAGCCGGACGCAACGGGGCTGCGTTGCCGGTGACGAAGTTGGTGGACGGTTACTACGCCGAATTGGAAGCTATGGGCGGCAGACGCTGGGATACCTCCAGCCTGTTCGCCCGGCTCGAGGCGCAACGCAAAGGCAAGAACTGATGGACATGAGGCGGCCCTATCATCACGGCGATCTGCGCAACGCATTGCTCGACGCCGCGCGCGCGATCCTGGAGGAGGAATCCCTGGCGGGACTCAGCCTGCGGGCGGTGGCGCGCCGCGCCGGCGTGAGCCACGCCGCGCCGTACCGGCATTTTCC
Organism: Alphaproteobacteria bacterium; assembly: GCA_027456965.1. GTDB lineage: Bacteria > Pseudomonadota > Alphaproteobacteria > Micropepsales > Micropepsaceae > Rhizomicrobium. Next base: position 3,969 of record DAIDUA010000185.1, read on the forward strand.
CAACCACGAAGCCCTGCTGGTCGAACTCGCCATCGAAGGGTTCGCCGAACTGCGCACCGAGATCGTCGCGGCGGGCGCCACAGCCGGCGCGGAATCCGACCGCATCGCCAATCTGGGCGCCGCCTATATGCGCTTCGTGGCGCGCCGGCCGG
>DAIDUA010000186.1 GCA_027456965.1 Alphaproteobacteria bacterium
GTGCATCGCTGCGCGATGCGGCGCTGATCTGCGCGGGGGCGGCGCTGGCGGCAGCCATTTCGTTGCTTCATACGCGCCACCTGGCGCTGGCGGTTCTGACCGCGGCGGCGCCTCTGCCGGGCCTTGCCTGGGCGGCGCCGCTGAGCGCGGACGCAAGATTCGGCGCCGTACCGATGCTGGCCTACGCTTTCGCGTATGCCGTCGCCGTCATGCTGGCGCAGGATGTCATCGTCCGCACCTTGGACGGCGGCGAGACGGAAAACTACGTCCGTCCGGCGGCCGTTGGCGTGGGGGCGGCGGCGGCGCTCGCCTTGCTGTGGTTATGGCGCTCCGCGGCGGGCACCGGCGCATTCCAGGCCGTGGCGGATATCGCACTGGCGGGGACCTCTGTCTCGCTCTTGGTGCCGGCCGGCGCCTCGTTCCTGCACTTCGACGAAATTTTCGTCGCAAGAGCCAATCGCGCGCGGGAGCATCGTCTCCGTTTTCTTGAGAAGATCGCCATGACGGCGGTGCCGCGCTGGGGCATGAGCATCGCCGGCATCGCACTGATCTTCGTCGCGCTGGCATGGTTCGCTGCACAGCCGGCCTTGGCTTATTTTCCGAATGCGGAGGCGATTGCGGCGGCATCCATCGGCGTCCTGTTCGCGCTCGCCTTTTTCGCATGCGGCGGATGGCGCGAAGGTCTCGCCGCTACGATTGTGTCCGTCCTGGTCTGCATGATCGCGCTGTGGGCCTTCGCGGCGGTCGTCAGGACGGCGCCCAAGGCGCATATCGGCTTGCTGGAACTGGTGGCGCTCGTCCTTTTTCTGGTCTCTTGCGTTTTTAGACGGGCGCAAGCCCATCGCCGGTTGGGCGACGATCCGGCCATTGCCAGACTGCGTGCGGTGGAAGATCTGGGCGGCGCGCAGTTGTTCGCCATTCTCGGCGGGGTCGCCGTGCTGTTGCCCGCCGCCTTCTTTCGCTCCGGCGTCGTCGCATACGTCATCGCGCTGACGTTCGCGGTCGTCGCCGTGATCGGCTTCGCGCCCGCGGTTGTCACGGCTGCGGAATTGCTTCTGCCGCGGCGACGCTCCCTCGAGGAACTGTACGGGCGGCGCTGAACGGTCAGATTCCGGCGTCTGCCAGGAAGCGTTCGACCATCGACCGGTAGCCGCCGCCGAACAGCCGCAAATGAACGAGCGCCGGCCAAAGGCGGTAGATCGCCAGACGTTCTTCGTGGCCTGGCTCCAACGGCCCGTAAGAGTCGTAAAAATCTGCGCCGGGGTGATCGAACAGCGTCAGCATTCCGATATCGACTTCGTCATGTCCGTAATAGCAGGCGGGGTCGATCAGCCCGCTGACCCGGTCTCGGTCTACGAGCACGTTGCCGCCCCACAGATCGCCGTGAAGAAGCGATGGCGCGGGGCGCGCCGGCAGCCGGCCGGGCAGGTCTGCGGCCAGCGCTTCGATGCGCCGTGCCAGGGCGACTGGAACCTGCGCAAGATGCACCAGCAGGCGGCGCTCGGCCCAAAAGGTCGGCCAGTCGTCCGCCCAACCGTTCGCGATCGGCAGAGGGCCGAAAGCATAATTCTCGGGCCAGCCATAGCGTTCGCCCTTCGCGCTGTGGAGCCTTTTGGCCGAACGCCCCAAACTGTCCCATGCGTTCTGCAGTGCGCCGTCTGCGGCAAGATGTTCGATGACCAGCGCGTCGTCGCTCACGCCGAGCACCGCGGGGCAGGGCGCGCCGCTCGCGGCAACGGCCTTGAGCATCGCCGCCTCGGTTCGCGGCGCCGGTCCATTCTTGACGACGAGTTCGCGTCCGTCGGCGCGCGTGATCCGGACGATCTGCGACAGGCTGCCGCCGGACAGGACCTCGACGCGACGCAGGACGCCGCCGACCAGCGCCGCGCCGGCCTCGGCAAGCGCATTCATGAATTCACGAGCCGCCGGGCGAGCGCCTGCGCGCCATGCGTCACGTCCGCCCAGGTCGTCTCGAAGTCTTCTTCGTCGCCATAGTACGGATCGGCGACCGCTTCGCCCCTGCGCCCTTCGACATGGTCGAGCAGCAGGCTGAGTTCGGCGGTGGCATCTGCCGGGCGCATCGCCTTGAGTGCGGCAAGATTCTCGTGATCGAGGCCGACGATATGGCTGTAGCGGCGGAAGTCCTGCGCCGTGATCTTCCGCGCCCGATACGCGTTGATGTCCGCGCCGTGGCGCTTTGCGACGGTCCGGGCGCGCAAATCCGGCGGCTCGCCGGCATGCCAGCCGCCGATGCCGGCGGAGTCGACATCGACATCGAGGCCGATCCGCGCCGCTTCGGCCTTGAAGGCGGCCTCGGCGAGCGGCGAGCGGCATATGTTGCCGAGACAGACGAACAGAACCGCAGGTTTTCCGGCCAAGACGAGCAACCCTTTATGACGAATTCCCAGACAGGCACGAGCCTATTTCGGCGGCTTTTTGAACGAGGCGATGAGTTTGTCGACGCCGTCGCCGATCTCGCGCCACTGGGAGAGCTGGGTGCGCTTGAAGCGGTAGGACAGCGAGACCCCCTTGGCGATGGACATGTCGCGCAGGCAATTCGGACTCGGCACTTCGGGGCCAAAGCGAACACAGCGCAGGATCGTGAGGCCGCGCGGCGTCTGACCGACATACAGGTCTTCGTCCTGGTAGCCGGTACCGTTGTGGAACGTGTATTGAGTCAGTCCGTAAGGTCCCGGCGCGCCGCTCTTGTTGGTCACGTAATCCATGTAGACCCGTTTCAGCCTTTCGGCTTCGCTCAAGTCGAACTTGTCTTCGTGGATGAGCATGTAGACGATCGGTGACTTCGCGCCGTTGCCGGCGAAGGTCTGCGCCTCCCAGTTGGACCATCCCGTCATGTCCGGCAGCATGGCAAACAGCGCGATCTCATGGCGCAGGCCGCCTTGGCGCGTCTTCTCGTATTCCAGATAATTCGCCGGGATATAGAGCCGCAGGTTCTGGATTTTCAGGGAAATGATGTCGTTGCGCGAGGTCGGGGACACCTGTTCCTCGAACAGGCTCGGCGCGCTGGGCGCGAGATAGAAGAGCAGAAACATCGCCGACAGCACGAATGTGACGAAGAATACGCCAAGCGGGATCAGCCACCCGGACCGTTTCCGGATTGTTTCGTCGTCGTCTGCGATACGGCTCATGATCGTTTCCAGTCCGAGATTCGAGTCGGAACTGCGTCCATTCTATCTAGCATAACGCCATTAACTTTCTTCACTTTCGCCTTCACGCGCCAATTCGACACGCAAGGCCCCCTTGCGCCGGCCCTTGCGGGGGACGGGGCCGGACAACCGCCGCCTGTCGTGCCGGAACGGCACAAAAATTCCCGAAATGGCGGGCATATCGCCTGCATTTCCTCCGCTGCGAACACACGGGGGCGGCATGCTGCATCAATTGGCGATCATAATGTTCGTGGTCACGGCTGGCTTCACGGCATCCGGGATCGCGGCAAATCTTTACCGCCTTGTTGCGGACAAGCCACAAACGGCTGCCGGCAAGACCGTCTATTTCACGGTCATGGTCGTCGCCGGCCCCAGCGTGCTGTTCGAGAACGCCGCCAAGAAAGCCCGGGAAAAGAGCTGCTCGAAGGTCGCCTTCGGACTCGCGGCCGCGGTTGCCGCCTACTGGAGCTTTGCCATCGGCGTCTTCATTCTCAATGTCGGCCTGGCGTTCTAGCCGTCACAGCACCGTCAGCATGCCCGCCACCAGGGGATGGCGCACGATATCGCCTTCTCCCAGCCGGATCACCGCGATCTCCGGAACCTTTTCGAGCCGGTCGGCCACGTCGCGCAAGCCCGAAAGCCCGCTCAGAAGATCGGTCTGATCCGGGTCGCCCGTCAGCACCATGGTCGAGCGCCAGCCGAGCCGGGTCAGCAGCATCTTCAGCTGCCCGTAGGTGCAGTTCTGCGCTTCGTCGATGACGATGAAGCAGTCGTTGAGCGTCCGCCCGCGCATATAGGCCACCGGGGCGATCTCGATCACGCCTTCCGCCACCAGCGCCTTGAGCCGCTTTGTTCCGAGCCGCTCGGTCAGCGCGTCGTAAAGCGGACGCAGATAGGGCGCCAGCTTGTCCTGCAGATCGCCGGGCAGAAATCCCAGACTCTCGCCGGCCTCCACCGCGGGACGGGACAGCACGACACGGCCGACGCGGCCGGCTTCCAGCGCCTCCACCGCCTTGGCGATGGCGAGATAGGTCTTGCCGGTGCCGGCCGGCCCGAGGGCCAGCGCGGC
>DAIDUA010000187.1 GCA_027456965.1 Alphaproteobacteria bacterium
CAGATAATCGAGGACATATTCGCGCGGTGTGATGTCGACCGAAATGTCGTTCCACTCCTCGGTCGGAATCTCGGCGAGCCGGCGTTCCATCAGCGCTTCGCCGGTGGAAACGATCTGGATCACGGCGGCATGGCCACACTCCAGATCGCGCTCGACGGACTTAATCAGTGTTGGCGTCTTCATCGCCGTGATCAGATGGTTGAAGAAGCGCTGCTTGGCGGATTCGAAGGCCGAACGCGCGGCGGACTTGGCCTGGCCGTTCAACGTGCCGCTCTGGCCGGTGACGTTGGTGGCCTGCAGCGCCGCGTCGAGGTTGTTGTGAATGACCTGGAAGGCGGCGGCATAGGCGTCGTAGATGCGGATCTGCTCCGGCGTGAGCTTGTGTTCGACCAGCTCGTATTCGACGCCCTCGTAGGAAAGGGAGCGAGCCATGTAGAGTCCGAGCGCCTTCAAATCGCGCGCCAGGACTTCCATGGCCGCGACGCCACCTGCCTCGATGGCTTCGACGAACTCCGACCGTGTTGCGAACGGAAAATCCGTGCCGCCCCATAGGCCGAGACGCTGGGCATAGGCGAGATTTTGAACGGTGGTTGCGCCCGTCGCCGACACATAGACGATGCGGGCGTTGGGCAACGCATGTTGCAGGCGCAATCCCGCGCGGCCCTGCTGGGACGGCGCGGTATCGCCGCGCTCGGAGGTCGAGCCCGCGGCATTGGCCATGGCATGGGATTCGTCGAACACGATCACGCCGTCGAAATCGCGTCCCAACCAATCCACGATCTGCTGGACGCGGGAAGCCTTGTCCTGCTTGCCGTCGGAGCGCAGCGTTGCGTAGGTGGTAAATAGGATGCCTTGCGGCAGACGGATCGCCGTACCCTGGCGAAAGCGCGACAGCGGCGTGACCAGCAAGCGTTCCTGTCCGAGCGCCGCCCAGTCGCGTTGCGCATCTTCGATCAGCTTGTCGGATTTGGAGATCCACACCGCCCGCGTGCGGCCCTGGCACCAATTGTCGAGCAGGATACCCGCGACCTGACGGCCTTTGCCGGCGCCCGTGCCGTCGCCCAGCATCCAGCCGCGGCGGAAGCGGAAGGCGGCGTTCGCATCTTCGGGTGCGGCGGAGACGACATCGAAGGTCTCGTCCACCGTCCACGCACCGGCCAGAAACGCGGCATGCGCGTCACCCGCATAGATGACGCTTTCGAGCTGGGCGTCGGAGAGAAGGCCGCGATCGGTGACGATCCACGGCAAGCGCGGGCGATAGGCGGGTTTGGGCGGGGCGACCGACGCCATCGCCGCGGACTGCACGAGCTTGGTCGGATGCGGCAGTGCGCCCGGAATGCGAATGGACTGGAGCACATAGCTCTCATAGATCGACTCGCCCAGATGGCCGTGGTCGGCCGCCGTCCAGTCGATCGTCTCGTAAGCGAGTTCGACGCCGGTGATTTCCGTCGGCGATTTCACGACCGCGATCGGAGCCGTGGGTCGGCGCGCTGGACTGCGAATAGCAGGTTGCGCGACACGTTGGGAAAGCGCGACGGGCGCGCGTGGCGGCAGTTCGGCGATCCAGCCGAGCAGGGTCGCGACATCGGATGCCACGCCAGGCGAAGCCGGAAACACTTGCGCGTCCGCAGCCGAAATCTTGTCGATCACGGTGAGGCGCGTCTCGGTCGTCGTGCCGTGGCGCGCATAGACACGGCCGTGGATGGCCGCGGAAAACACGATGCGGGCGCGCGCTTGCAGGCGGACGAACGCGTCCCGCCAGGCAAGGCTGTCGGGCGCGAGATTGGCGCCCGTGATTGCAACGAGGCGCCCGCCATCGGCGAGGCGCGCGAGCGCGGAAGCGATGTGGCGCATGGCGGCATCGGCGACACGCCCGTCGACATGCGCGGCTACCGAGAAGGGCGGGTTCATCAGCACGACGCTCGGCTGCACGGATGCGTCGAGAAAATCGTGAATATGCGCGGCGTCTTGCTGGGTCGCGGACGCTACCGGAAACAGACCACGCAACAGGGCGATGCGATTGTCCGCGAGCTCGTTGAGCGCGAGGCCGGCCCCGGCAAGTTCGGAAAAGATCGCGAGCAACCCCGTGCCGGCGGACGGTTCGAGCACCAGATCGGTAGGCGTGATCGCTGCGGCTTGCGCGGCGACAAATGCCAGCGGAAGCGGCGTCGAGAATTGCTGCAGCGCCTGGCTCTCTTCAGAGCGGCGCGTGTAGGTTGGGAAG
>DAIDUA010000188.1 GCA_027456965.1 Alphaproteobacteria bacterium
GGCCATGCTGATCTTTTTCTGCTGCCGGGCGAGAACGTCCGTACCTCATTGCTGCGTTTCGAGGATACCCAAAGTGAAGCGTTGCCGGTGCTGGCCTCGCGCAGCGACCGTAGGCTTCTTGGCTACATGACGGAGGCTTACGCCCTGAAGCGCTACACCCAGGAACTGGAGCTGCTGCGCAGCGCTGAGACGGGCGGGAGCGACCTTTTCCCCTTCGGAAAGTCGTCGCACATGTGAGCAGGGTTTGCACTCTGCACAGCGAATCTTTATATCCGCCTGCCGAAAAGAAGTTGGTTTCCATGCGCCCCGACACCGAACGCAACATCGAAGAAATCCAGCAGGCGATAGCTCTGCTGAGGAGGCATCTTTGACTGGGACAAGTCTGTCCGCCGGCTGGATGAACTGAACGCCAGGGCCGAAGATTCATCTATCTGGAATAATCCGCAGGAAGCCCAGAAGCTGATGCGCGAGCGCCAGCGGCTGGACGAGGCGCTATCGGCCGTTCGCAAACTGGAAGCCGAACTGGCGGATGCCCTAGGCCTGATAGAAATGGCCGAGGCCGAGAGCGATGCGGCGATGGTGGCCGACGCTGAAAAATCCATTGTCGCGCTGACCAAACGCGCGGAGGACATGCGCTTGCAGTCCATGCTCTCCGGCGAAGCGGACGGCAACGACACCTATCTCGAAGTCCACGCCGGTGCCGGCGGCACCGAAAGCCAGGATTGGGCCGAAATGCTGCTGCGCATGTACACGCGCTGGGCCGAGCGCAAGGGTTACAAGCTCGAATATCTGGAGGAGAGCGAGGGCGAGGGCGCAGGCATCAAATCGGCAACGGTCCTGGTCAAGGGGGCGAATGCCTACGGATGGCTAAAGAGTGAAGCCGGTGTGCATCGCCTGGTGCGCATTTCGCCGTTTGATTCCAACGCGCGCCGACACACCAGTTTTTCGTCGGTGACGATCTATCCGGTGATCGACCAGACCATTGAGATCGACATTCCCGAGAAGGACGTGCGCATCGACGTCTATCGCGCCAGCGGCGCCGGCGGCCAGCATGTCAACAAGACCGAGAGCGCGGTGCGCATTACGCATCTGCCGACGGGCATCGCGGTGTCCTGCCAGACCGAGCGTTCGCAACACCAGAACCGCGCCAATTGCTGGGATATGCTGCGTTCGCGCCTCTACGAGATCGAATTGGAGAAGAAGCGGGCGGAAACCGGCGCCTTCGTCGGCGAGAAAAGCGATATCGGCTGGGGCCACCAGATACGCTCCTACGTGCTGCAGCCCTATCAGCTTGTGAAGGACTTGCGTACGGGCACGGAAAGCCGCTCGCCGCAGGACGTCCTCGACGGCGACCTTGATGCCTTCATGGCGGCGGCTCTGGCCCAAGCCGTTGGCGGCAAGCCGAAAGAGAAAATTGAGGATCTCGATTAGCCGGCATAGGAAAACCCCGCCTCGATGCCTCGAAGCGGGGTTTAGAATGCTTAACGAGGTTGCCGGCCTAGTTAGTTGGCCTTCAGCGGCGTAAAGGTCGCTGCGGTCGCGCCGCTGGTCATCGGACGCGACACCATCGCGGAAACCGCGGAAGGCGTGGCGGCTGGTGCGCTCGCCGGCGCACTTGGTGGGACTGCGGCCGCTGGAGCCGACCGATATTCCGTCTTCTTCGAGGATTCTTCGGCCAGCGGATTGTCGGCGTGGCGGCAGTTGCCCTCGAAGAAGGCGCCGGTTTCAACCGCAAACGCCTCATGGAGGATGTTGCCTTCGACATGGCAGGTCGAGGCCAGCAGCACCTTGCGGGCGCGGACGCTTCCCTGCACACGGCCTCGGACGGTGACTTCTTCCGCCGTGACGTCGCCGTGGATGAAAGCCTTGTCGCCGATCACCAAGCCTGCGCTGTGCACATCACCCTCGACACGGCCGTCGATCTGGATGTCGCCCGTAGAGGTCAGCGTACCGGTCACGGTGAGATCGGCACTGATGATCGATGGCGCGGAGGACGAACGCGGCATCCGTTTGGCTTGCAGGGTTGCCGGGCCGGCCGGGCCTGCAGCGATGTCGGAATCCCTATCCTTACTCTTGCTGGAGAACATAGCGACCTGCCTCGATGAATTTCCTCGGGTTTCTCACGACATCATCGTACCACACTTCATAGTGAACGTGTGGCCCGGTGCTGCGCCCCGTCGACCCAAGTTTCCCGATGGGTGCGCCTTTCGCCACCTTAGCGCCAACATGCACTAAGATCGATGACAGATGACCGTATCGGGTGTGAATTCCGAAACCATGGTCAATTTCTACCATATTTCCGTAACTGCCGCGTGCGCCGGCCCAAACGACGGTGCCCGGGGCGGTCGCCCGCACGGTAGACCCCCAAGGACCCGCAAAATCTATGCCCGGATGGAAGGCCAAGTGTCCCGTAAAGGGATCGACGCGCGGTCCAAAGCCGCTGGAGATGTCATACCGCGGGCCGTAAACAGGCGTCGTCAACGGCACGTGACGCATGCCTTTGAGCAGCTGGTTCATCTCGTCGAGGACCGCATAGGCGTTCAGGTAGGCCTGCTGGAACGCGCCGTCCGAAATCCCTTCGATATGGACGGCAGTCAAGGGGATATCGGGCCCGCCGACACCGTCTTTGGCCTCAATACGCTGCACGAACTGCGAAGGGCTGATGCCGGTACGGCGCAGGACGGCCTGGATTTCGCTGACGCCGTCGGCCACCTCGGCCTGGGTCTGCACCATCAGGGAGGTTTCGTTCATGCTCAGCCGCTTCACGCGGGCGGTCTGGGCCGCCAAAAGCTTGAGAACGGGGTGCCGCGCGTAGGTGACTTCCGGAATAGGCATCGGTTGGCGCACTCCGAAAAGTGCGCCGGCAATGCGCCCGACCGCGCCGCCGATATCCAGGAAGCTCGCATGCGTGGGCTTGGCCGTCCGGGGCTGCGGCTTTGCCGGCTGGGGGCTTACCGTCAGTTCCGAGGACCCGCCGTCGTCGTCGACATCGGAGCCGCCCATGCCATTTGGCGGCGCTTCCACGCCCAGGCTATCGCTTGCAGTGCCGCTGTCCGGCGATGCGCTGGCGGTGCCGTTTTTGGGCGTCGGGCCGAACGTCCCGTCGCCTACCAACGCGGCGTCGACCTGCTGCTTCCGTTCGAGGAAGTGCAGGATCGTGCTCTGTTTGGCTTGGAGTTCATCGGCTGTGGCCTTGAACTTATCCTCGGCGGAGACGAGTGCGCCGTTCACTTCGTCGTACGAGAGCTGAAGGTCGGCCACCCGGTTTTCGTAAGCCGACTGCATCTGCTGATAGCGATGGTCCTTGGCGGCGATGATGCGGTCTTTGAAGATGACGTTTACCGTTGCGAAGGCCACCCAGCCGAGGAAGATCAGGGAAAGACCAGCAAGCGTCGCCTGCAACGTCGGGCCGAACGTGAAGAATTGCACGCGGCCGTCGCTGCGGATGTAGATTTGACGCTCAGGAAAAGTTTCGTGAAGCCACGCCCAGACGCGCTCCACGAGCGTCTCCGCCATCTCTTGACTTCCCTTTTTGGCGTCTGTCCGCGCGCCGACCCCAGTTGCCCGCATTTCACCCAATTGTCGGCGGCTAATCAAGCTCTTAGCCCAGAAAAACGACTTTGAGGTTAACCTCGGACCAAAGCGTTTCGCGGATTTTGAGGATTTCACAGCGATTTTGCCGCAGCTAACACGGCCTCCGCATGTCCGGAGACTTTCACCTTGCGCCAGACGTGCCGAATCTTGCCCTTTGCATCCACCAGGAAGGTCGCGCGCTCCATGCCCATGTATTTGCGCCCATACATGCTCTTTTCGATCCACACACCGTAGGCCTGCGCAGCCTTGGTGTCGGGATCAGAGGCGAGGATCAGCTTCAACTTCTGATTGGCCCTGAATTTGTCGTGCGACGCCGTGCTGTCCTTCGATACGCCGATGACGGCAACGCCTAGCGATTTGAAGTTACTGCTTAATTTTGTGAAATCGATGGCTTCTTTCGTGCAGCCGGACGTATTGTCTTTCGGATAGAAATACAGAACGAAAGGCTGCCCCTTCAGCCCGGACAGCGAGATTTCGCCCGCGGCGTCGGTCGCAAGCTTGAAAGCAGGGGCCTTATCGCCAGGCTGTAAGTCCATGCAGGGCTCCAGAAATGTTGCGGTCTAACGTCTGGCCGTATAGGCGATAAAGTGATGCGCGATTCAGCGCAAGTCCTCGCTTGCGTCTCGATTATTGGCCATGGATGGGTGGACGAGGTAGACGGTCCTTGAAATTGTCCGACTTTTTGCCATGGAAGCTGGGCGTGTTGCTGAGGCGGTACATCAAAGCCCACCATGTCAGCCGTGCCGCCCTGATCGCGGCGGGGACGGCTGCGGCTATCCTGTTTTTTATTATCGGCGCGGGTATCCGCCTGTTGATCGGTCCGGTGTCGCTGGGGCCGCTTGGCGGCACGCTGACCGACGCTCTCGCCCAGGCGCTTCCTGGGATTACCGTCAAATACGACCAAGCGGCGATCGAATGGGAGCGCGATGAAGGCCGGGTGAACCTGGTCATTCTGGGCACGCGGGTGTTTGACGCCGACGGCCGCATCATCGCTCAGGCGCCGAAGGCCGATATCGATCTTGCGGCTGGGCCGTTCCTACAGGGCAAGATCGTCGTTAAACGTATCGCCCTGGTCGGCGTTCAGCTCACGCTCGTGCGCACCAAGGACGGCGGCCTGCGCTTGGGCGTGGAGAAGGACAAGCAGGAACACGACATCCTCAGCCGGATCACCGACGCTCTTTCGAAGGCGAACAGCAACACCGCGTCGCTGGAGAGCTTCGCGGTTCGCAACGCGCGACTGGCGTTCTTCGACGAAACAACCGGATTGTTCGTCGTCGCGCCGCAAGCCAATTTCCGTCTGGCCGCGGCCGGCGCCAACCTCGACGGCAAGCTCGATGCGGCGGTTGAGATATCGGGGCATCCGGCTCATATCGCCGCGGAGTTCACGTTTCCTCCGAGGAATGGCAACGTCGAAGGTGCGGTATCGATCACAGGGTTCGATATCGCGGCGCTGGCGACCAACAGCAAAACCTTCGCCGCCGCCAAGAGTGCGGCCCTCAAGATCGACCTCTCGGCGTCTTTTGCACTCAAGGGGTCGCATCTGCTCTCGGCGGATTTCGGCCTTGGCGCGCGAGGCACGTTCACAATCCCCAATGACAAGAGCGGACGGGTACGCGTTCGAAATCTGCGCGCCATTGGCCGCTACGACGCTGCCAATGGCCGGCTGCTGCTCGAAGACGCCACCATCGATTCCGACAAGATCAAGGCTCGCCTCCAGGGCTGGCTGGACCTTGTCTCCGACAAGACAGGTACGGTCACCGCGGTGCGTGCCGACCTGCGGATGGATAGGCTGTCGTTTTCGCTGCCGGGAATTTTCGCGCAACCGATAGAACTGCAGCTTGTCGATTTGCGCGGCACCTGGCTGCCCGGACAACAGGAACTGGCCATCGAGCATTTTGGCGTGAACGGCGCCCCCCTGTCCCTGATGGCATCCGGCAATGTGACGCTGGCGCAAGGCCGGTCGCCTGCCGTCGAAGTCAACGGCACAATCGCGCCGATCGGCGTGCGCGCCCTGTTGCGCTACTGGCCGTTGATTGCGGCCGCGGGCGCGCGGGAATGGGTCGAGGCGAACATGTTCGCCGGAACGGTCGGGCCAACAACCTTTGCGAGCCATATCCCGGCAGGAGCGTTCAACGGAGGCGATCTGCCTGCCGGGGCGTTGAATGTGAAGTTTTCCGTGGCCGGAGGCGAGATCAATTACGTCAACGGTCTTACACATATGACGCAGATCCAGGGTGCCGCGAGTGTCGTCGACAATACGTTCGTCGCGGATATCTCGTCAGCGAAGATAGGCCCTCTGGCGGTAAGCGCCGGCAGGTTCTCGATCCCGGATATGTATGCCGCGACGGAGGCTGGTAACATCACCGCCCATGTACAGGGGGCGATGCCGGACATCATGGCGCTGATTGATCTGCCGCCGCTCGGTTATCCGACGCGCTTCGGCATCAGTCCCGCCGACACCAAGGGAACCGCCGCAGTCGATCTGTCTTTCCACGTGCCCCTGCTCAAGAACCTGAGCGTCGACGACGTCAAGATCGTGGTCAAGGCGGCCGTTGGCGGCTTCGCCGTGGCGCTGGGACCGCACACCCGTCTCACTGACGGAACGGTCAATTTCGTTGTCGATAACAATATGCTGCACGCAACCGGAACGACGGGGATCGGCGGGTCGCCATCGCGCGTGGCGCTCGATTGGACGGAGGACTTCAAGACCGCAGGCGCCATCACCACCAAGATTGCCGTGAAGGGTTCGCTCGACGAACAGGCGCGCGCCGCCCTAGGCCTTCACACGCAGGATTTTCTTCGCGGGCCGGTCGGTCTCAGCGGTACGCTGACGGGCCGTCGCGGCGCATTGAAACAGGCCAATCTGACGCTCGACCTGACGCCGTCGACGGTGTCCTTCGACCTGATCGGCGTCAACAAGCCGGCCGGCTTTCCCACCACGGCGCACGTCAACGTGAATTTCGGTCCCCATAGCACGCCGCTGAGCGAAACCATGCACTTCAGCGGCCCCGGCACCGCCGTGTCGGCGACGGCAACCTACGATGCGAGCGGCCGCATGACTCAGCTGCTGGCACCGACCGTGCGCATCGGTCCGCAGGACGATTTTTCGCTCAATGTCACGCGAGGTACGTCCGGCATCGACATCGCCATAAAAGGCCGCTCGCTCGACGGTTCGCGTCTCGCCAGACATGGCGCCGGTGGCAGCGAAGAGAAGCTGGACGAACCCTTCCACATCAGCGCCAGGCTCGGCCGGTTGGTGCTGCGCGACGGCGTCGCGATCTCGCCGTTCGCCCTCGACGTCGCCGGTGTCGCCGACAGGCCCGGGTCGTTGTCGCTGACAGGTACGCTGTCGAAGACGGCGACCGTGACGGGATCGATCGTCGCCACGGATGCGGGCCGCCACCTCACCTTCGCTACCAACGACATGGCCCTGCTCAGCAAGGGGCTGTTCGGGTTCAACAGCCTGCGCGGCGGCAAATTCGATTTCGACGCGATCCTGCCCGGCAAGGCGAGCGACACGGGACCGAAGAGCGACAACGCCCCGGATTTCCAGGGCAAGATGACTCTGAAGGATTTCCGTGTAGTCGATCAGCCGTTCCTGGCGCGCCTCTTCACGGCGGGTTCGCTCGGCGGCCTGATAAATCTGATGCAGGGGCAGGGCGTCGTGGTCGACACGCTGGAGGTGCCGTTCTCGTCACGCAACGGTGTCATCTCGATACGCGACGCGCACGCCACCGGTCCCGCCATCGGCATCACCGGCGACGGTTACATCGACCGGCCCAAGAACGATATCGCGCTGAAAGGCACGCTGGTGCCGCTGTACGGCCTCAACAGTGTGCTGGGTAACATCCCGCTGCTGGGTGACGTGTTCACCTCCAAGCAGGGCGAGGGGATCATCGGCATGACCTACAGTGTCACCGGAAACGCCGATGAGCCGAACGTCAGCGTCAATCCGCTTTCCGCACTGGCCCCCGGAATTCTTCGCCGCATCTTCGAGGGCAGCATGCCCAACGCGTCGCAGGCGCCGTCGAACAACGTACACAAACCGGCGCCCGCCGCGACACCGGAGCCCAAGTCCAAAACGAATTAAGCTGGCTTGACCAGAATGTGCTTCTTCTTGCCGACCGAGAGCTTGATGAAGCCCTTGCTGGTCACATCGGCGAGCGAGAGCGTCGCCTTGACATTGGTCACCGGAACGTCATTCACGCGCAGTCCGCCACCTTCGATGAACCGCCGCGCTTCGCTCGCAGATGCCGTGAGCCCGCACATGGCGGCAACACTCGTGACGGCAACGCCGGTCTTGAGCTTTTCGAGGCCGTCTTCGTATTCGAAGGTCGGCAGGCCTTCATCGATCCCGCCTTCTTCGAACGTCCGGCGCGCGGTCTCGGTGACTCTTTCCGCTTCATCGCGTCCGTGCGCCAGCGTCGTCGCTTCGGTCGCCAGGATCTTTTTCGCCTCGTTCAGCTCCGCGCCCTTCAGGGCGTCCAGACGCACAATCTCGCCTTCGGGCAGTTCGGTGAAGAGACGCAGGAAACGGCCGACATCGGCATCCTCGGTGTTGCGCCAGTACTGCCAGTAGTCATAGGGGCTGCACATGTCGGCGTTGAGCCACACCGCGCCCGCGGCGGTCTTGCCCATCTTCGCGCCAGACGCGGTGGTGAGCAGCGGCGAGGTCAATCCGAACAGCTCAGCGTTCTCGACGCGCCGTCCCAGGTCGGTGCCGCTGACGATGTTGCCCCATTGGTCCGAGCCGCCGCATTGCAGTTTGCAGCCGTAGCGCCGGTGCAATTCCACAAAATCGTAGGACTGCAGGATCATGTAGTTGAATTCGAGGAAGCTGAGCGGCTGGTCGCGTTCGAGCCGCAACTTCACGCTGTCCATTGTCAGCATGCGGTTGATCGAGAAATGCCGTCCGATGTCGCGCAGGAAGGGAATGTATTCGAGCTTGTCCAGCCATTCGGCGTTGTCGACCATGATCGCGTCCGACGGGCCGCTGCCGAAGGTCAGGAAGCGCTCGAACGATTTGAGGATGCTCTTCTTGTTCGCCTCGATCCGCTCGGGCGTCAAGATCTGCCGCGTTTCGTCCTTGCCGGAAGGGTCGCCGACCTTGGTCGTGCCGCCGCCCATCACCACGATGGGCCTGTGCCCGGCCTGCTGCAGCCGGCGCAGGGTCATGATCTGGACAAGACTTCCGACATGCAGGCTGGGCGCCGTGCAGTCGAAGCCGATATAGGCCGTGACCCGCTCCTTCTGGAACAGCGCATCCAGAGCCTGCGGATCGGTGGCGTCGTAATACTGCCCGCGCGCCACGACGGTGCGGAGGAATTCCGAGCGAAAATTTGGCGCGTTGGTCATGCTGTTACCCGAAGCGGCAATGAGCTTACCGCCCTTCGTGCGGGTTGTTCATCCTGTTGGAGGCGTATTCCTTCACCATCTCCACCACGTCGGCTTCGTGCTTGTCGAAGAAATGGTTGGCACCCTCGACTTTTTCGTAGGTGATCCTGATGCCCTTCTGCGCAGTCAACCGGTCGACCAGTTTCTGCACGTCGGGTTCGGGCACGACCAGGTCCTTGGTGCCGTGCACGATCAGGCCGGAGGCCGGGCAGGGCGCCAGGAAGGCGAAGTCGTACATGCTGGCGGGTGGCGCGATGGAGACGAAGCCGGTGATCTCCGGCCGCCGCATCAGAAGCTGCATGCCGATCCAGGCGCCGAAAGAAATGCCGCAGACCCAGACGAAGGATGGATTCGGATAGAGCGTGTTCATCCAGTCGAGGATGGCGGCGGCATCGGACAGCTCGCCCGAGCCCGAATCGAAGGTACCTTGGCTGCGGCCGACGCCGCGGAAATTGAAGCGCACCGTCGTGCAGCCAAGCCCATGGAACATGTGGAACAGGTCGTAGACCAGCGGGTTGTTCATGGTGCCGCCGAACTGCGGATGCGAGTGCAGCACCAGCGCCATCGGGGCGCCGGGCGTCTTCTGCCGCTGGTAGCGCGCTTCGATGCGCCCTGCCGGTCCGGGGAGAATGATATCGGGCATGGGTGAAACAGCTCCCTGGCGCCTAGCGGCCTTGTGTCATTTTGGTGGGTGTTTTAGGGATTTCCGGCTTGATGGCTTTGGAAATAATATCTTTTAAATACAATAGCATGGTACCTTTTCTTGGCGGTGCGTCAGGAGGAATTCTTGACTGTATAGCTCAGGAAACCTATATCCACGGCGGAAGGACGCCACGCGGTTGACCGCTGTTCTTACACCAAGCGGCCCCCCTGAAAGCAAGGAAAACGCGCGCGGCAGCTTGGAGTAGAAGTCATGAGGCTCAGTACCAAAGGCCGCTACGCGGTGATGGCAATGGCCGACCTGGCCTTGCACGAGGCGGGCGCCAAGCCGGTTTCGCTTGCCGATATCGCGCAGCGGCAGGAAATTTCGCTCTCCTATCTGGAACAGCTGTTCGCCAAGCTGCGCCGCAACGGACTGGTGTCGAGTGTGCGCGGCCCGGGCGGCGGCTATCGATTGAGCCGGCCGACCGAGGAAGTCCGTATCGCCGACATCATCATGGCCGTGGACGAGCCCCTTGCCGCCACACGCTGCAAGACGGGGACCGCCAAGGGCTGCATGACCGAGGGCGCGCGGTGCATCACCCACGATCTCTGGGAAGAACTCGGCCGGCAGATTCATGTCTTCCTGTCGTCCGTGTCGCTTGCGGACGTTGTGGAGAAGCGCGTATTGGGCCGGGCTCAGCTCGATATGCAAAACGGTAACAGTCGCGTCGCCGCCTAAGATTTGCTCAAGAGTGTGATGAATTATCTCGATCACAATGCGAGTTCGCCCTTGCGCGCCGAAGCCGGGGAGGCGATGGCGTGCGCGCCGGCTGGCAATGCCTCGTCGGTGCACGGTGCCGGCCGCGCCGCGCGTGCGACGATCGAGCAGGCGCGCGAAAGCGTGGCGGCATTGGTCGGGGCGAGGACCGCGGACGTGATTTTCACCAGCGGCGGCACGGAAGCCAATGCGTTCGCGCTGTGGGGCGCCGTACATGGTGCGGCCGACGCGGACGCGCGCATCACACGGCTGTTTGTTTCGGCAGTCGAACATGAATCTGTTCTCGCCAATGCGGCGGCGCTTGCGGAACGCGTCGCCGGCCTGCGTCTCGAAACCATCCCGGTCACGCGCGATGGCGTTGCCGACATCGACGCCCTGCGTGTCATGCTGCGTGAGGGCAAGGGCCGGTCGCTGATTGCGCTGATGGCCGCCAACAACGAAACCGGCGTGCTGCAGCCGGCCGAC
>DAIDUA010000189.1 GCA_027456965.1 Alphaproteobacteria bacterium
CGAAGACTCTATTTGCTCGGACCGTGTACGCCCCGGGGGCATTCGACGAACAGCATGATGCCCAGGAACGCGGCGACGCCTGCGCCAACCCAGCTCACCCACATCGGAATGAGGTGGCTGGCGACAACCACCTCGATGCCGGTGTAGGCGCGATAGGCGTGCGCCGCGGCGATCGCCAGGAACAACAGTGCGGCAACGACCGTGAAAAATTTCGGCATGGCATGTTCTCCCCGTGAGCTTCCCGCGAAGTCTAGCACATGTGCGAGCCGCAAAGCTGCGCGGACGCCGGACGGAGCGGTTCTCACTCTCAAACGGGCGCGCATCCAGCGGCGGTCAATTCATCGTGAGCGCGCGCCGCGCATCGCCGGAAATCGAGATCGCCGCCAGCCGGTTGCTTCCGGCGCATGCCCCTGTTTGTTACGGTTCCAATCTTCGGGTGAAGGGGAACATCATGGACAGGACCGCCGAAACGCCGCGATTCCGCTTCCGCCTCGTTCCCATCCTGGTCGTGATCGTTCTCGGCTTGGGACTGCCGGTCGTCGCGGCGATGCTGGCGCAGACCACGATCGTCGGCCTGCATCTGCCGGTGACGCCGGGCGACAATCCGCCATGGCTGTTCGTCCACCACACCTATCAGCTTGCGCTGGCGCTGATCGCGATCGCCGTCATGAAGCGCTTTGTGCCCGCCGATTACGGGCTGCACCGGCCGCGCGGCAAGACCTATATCGGCGCCGCGGTTGCCTGGGGTTTGGTCTTCGGCGTGCTGATGACGGTCGTCGATTACGTCCCGCAACTCCTCGCGCACACGGTGCCGGCGCTCGGATACCCGCTCACCACGCCCAACGTCCTCGGCTGGCTCGGCTTCCAGGGGATTTACGTCGGACCGACGGAGGAGATTCCGTATCGCGCGCTGCTCGTCACCTATCTCGCCGCCACCATGCCGGGCCGCGTGCGTTTTCTCGGCTTCACCATGAATGCCGCGGGCATCGTCGTCGCGCTGATCTTCGCCTTGGCGCACGCCACAAGTTTCGCCACCGAGCCATGGCCGCTGGCGCTCGGCCAGCAGCTTTACGCCTTCGCGCTGGGCGTCTTCTATGCCTATTGGCTGGAGAAGTCGCGCAGTGTCGTCGCGCCCGCTATCGGCCACAACGTCAGCGATCTGACCGAATTCGCTTTGTTGATCGCATGGGTCACGTGGGGGGCGGCGTTACATCTGTAAGACGCGACCGCCCGTCACACTTTCTTGTTGCAGGGCCACAGATCGCTGACGCCGTCCCACAGCACGTCCTGCAGGTCCATCTTGGCGAACTGCGGATTGCTCTTGGCGGACGTTTCCAGCCACCGCATTTCCTTGCTGGCGGCCTCGTCGGTCGTCAGGTTGCGCGGCATGCAGGCATAGTGGTTGGTCTTGGCCGCCACGACGATGTCGGAAACGATCGCCTCGCATTGCAGCGTGTCGGTCTGGCAGCTCGCCAGGAAGCCCGACAGCGACTTCAAATCGGTGGCGGATGCCGGACCCGTAGCGCCCAGCAGCATTGCGGCGGAAATCCCAAGGGCGGCGAGAAGGGGTGTTTTCATCTTATCCTCCTTGTTATCGGCCAAGGGGAGCGGGACACCGCCGCAGTGGGAAGGCTGTCTGCTTCGACGCGCTGCGAACCGCCCGTTCCGACTGGGCGCAGCGGCCGTGTATGATGGGCGATGTGTTGCCCGCCACACCGGTCACAACGCTAAGATAAGATCGCGCGCGGCAATCGCCAGCTTTGGCGGGCCTCCTGCGTCAAATTGCGCCTGCCTATCGTTATCTCCTTCACCCCTGGGGGGAATTCCGCCGCGGTTCGTGCCGGGAATGCGTGCGTCGCTCGCCCGGCGTGAAGAAACCTCTTCCTATTGTCCTTGCTTGTAATAATAATAACTTGCGTATCATTCTTGGCTATCTTGCGGGGAGCGGCAGCAAGGACGGCGGCATCGGCCGCCGCGCTTCCGACAACAACGCATTGAGGATCTTCACATGGCTCGCACGCTGACCGCGATCACCGGATTCGGCCTCTTGGCCGCCGCCGCACTCGCCTTCCTCCCCGCCAGGCAGGCGGACGCCGCCGCGATGATGGCGTCGACGCCGAAGACCGCCGGCGATCCCGTCGCCGGTGCACAGGTCTTCGAGCGCTGCGCCATGTGCCATACGGCGGATAAGGGCGCCGGCAACCGCGTCGGCCCGAACCTGTTCGGCGTCGTCGGCCGCAAGGCCGGTACGGTACCGAACTTCCCATACTCAACCGCGCTCAAGGAATCCGGCATCACCTGGACTGACGACAAGCTGAAGGAGTGGGTGGCGGGTCCGCAGAAAATGCTTCCCGGCACGCGGATGATGTTCTCCGGCCTCTCCGATCAAAAGCAGATCGACGACCTGATCGCGTATCTGAACAGCAAAAAATAACCGCGCCGTCAGAACAGCTTCGGCACGCCCTCGAAGATCAGGTTGGTGACGTTGTGCACGATCACCGGCAGCGCGAGGCTCTGCGTGCGGACGCGCAGCCAGGCCAGCAGGAAGCCGATCAAACCCGTCACCGTCACCATCGGCACCGAGAACTGCAGTTTGAAATGGCTGTCGAAGGCCATGCCGTGCAGCAGGCCGAACACAATGGACACCGCGACGACGCCGTAGCCGATATCCGCGCCGAGGAAGCGGACGCGGCCCGTGAACATCTTGTTGAAGAGCGCCAGCAGCACGCCGCGATAGGAAAGCTCCTCGGCGAGGCCGGGCATCGTGCCTTCGAAGAGCAGCGTCTCGTGCGTCGGCGGCTTGCCGTTGCCGAACGTCGTCGCCATCAGGATCGCCAGCACGACGAGGTACGGCAGGATCACGGTCAGCAGGGCGCGGCCGGTGCCCGGCGCCTGGCGGGTCGTGAGACCGATCTCCCGCGCGGTGAGCCGCCACGTTGCCATCAGGACGACGGAGATGGTCAGCATCGCCGCCACGCTGAAAATCTTGCCGGTCCAGTTCCAATGCCCGCCGACGAAATCGAGCGGTCGGAAAACGATCGGAAGCAGCGTCGCGAAGACGTCGATCAGCGCGATGATGGCGACCACCGGCACCCAGCCGCGCGCCTCGCGTTTGAACAGCCCCGGCAGCGCGAAGAGCAGGAACATGCCCGTCGCAAGGCCGGCATTGGCGAGCATCGGCAGGTTCATCGGCCACCCCCGTTCGAACGCTTCGATTTAGGGAATGCCGCCGCGCTTGGGAAGACTATTGGAGTTTTACAATAGCGGTGGGCGCGCGAAGATGGCTGGGGAGCTAGAGCTGGCCGTCCTGCGCCGCATAGGTGTCCACCGCCGCCGCGTGCCGCGCCTTCGCATCCTCGTCGAGAAACGAACCGAGGAAGCTGTTCTTCGCCAGTGTCGCGAGTTCCGCCTTCGATAGCGCCAGCGCCTCGGCCACCGCGGCGAAATTGGCGTTCACATAGCCGCCGAAATAGGCCGGATCGTCAGAGTTCACCGTCGCGCGCAGGCCCAGGTCCAGCATGCGCTTCAGCGGATGCTGCGCCATGTCCTTCACCACGCAGAGCTTGAAGTTCGACAGCGGGCACACCGTCAGCGTCATCTGCTCGGCGGCGAGCCGCGCCACCAGCCTGGGATCGTCGAGCGAGCGGTTGCCGTGGTCGATGCGGTCGACATGCAGGATGTCGAGCGCCTCCCACACATAGGCGGCAGGCCCCTCCTCGCCCGCATGGGCGACAAGCTTCAATCCGGCGGCGCGCGCTGCGTCGAACAGGTGCGTTAACTGCGACGGTGGATGGCCAAGCTCCGAAGAGTCCAGGCCGACGCCGGCGATGTGATCGAGCCAGGGTTCCGCCTGCTTGAAGGTGGCGAAGCCGTCCTCTTCGCTCAGATGGCGCAGGAAGCAGAGGATCAGCTTTGAGGTTATGCCGAAGCCGTCTCCCTCTTTCAGCGCCTTGAGGATGCCGCCGGCCACTGTCGCGAAGGGTATGCCGCGCGCCGTATGGGTCTGCGGATCGAAGAACACCTCCACATGGCGCACGCCGTCCGCCGCCACGCGCTTGAGATAGGCCAGCGTCAGGTCGTGGAAATCCTCCTCCGTCCGCAGCACCTCGGCGGCGCGGTAATAGATGTCGAGGAAATCCTGCAGATTGGAGAAGCGGTAGGCGGCGCGCACCTCCTCCACCGACTTGAACGGAATGTCCGCCTTGTTGCGCCGCGCGATGGCGAACATCTGCTCGGGCTCGAAGCTGCCTTCCAGATGGAGATGCAGTTCGGCCTTGGGCAGGCCTGCGATGAAAGAAGCGAGGGAGTCGTCCATGGCAAAAAATGCCAAGGCGGCTGCCGCTTGGCAACTAGCGCGAATGCGCCAGCGCCCCGGCAAGATAGGTGCGCGCCACGGCGCGGTCGTCTCCCAGGATCGCCAGTGCAAATAGCCGGTCGGCCGGCGATGAAGCGTGTGCCAGCCGCCGCGCCAGCATGGGTAGAGCGCTGGCGTCGAGCACCACAAAGTCGGCTTCCTTGCCGGGCTCGAAATTGCCGATCTTGTCGTCGAGGCCCAGCGCCCGCGCCCCGCCCAGCGTCGCCAGATAGAACAGCTTGGCGGCGTCGAGCGAATGACGCCGCGTCTGGCAGACCTTGTAGGCGTCGCTCATCGTGGCGAACAGCGACAGGCTGGTGCCCGCGCCGACATCCGTACCGAGCCCGACGCGCGCGCCCGCCGCTTCTGCCGCCGAAAGATCGAACAACCCGCTGCCCAGGAACAGGTTGGACACCGGGCAGAACGCCACTGCCGCGCCGGACTTGCCGAACCGCGCCCACTCGCCCGGCGACAGATGGATGCAATGGGCAAAGACGGAGTTTGGCGTCGCCAGTCCGAACTTCTCATAGACCGCGAAGTAGTCCGGGCAATCCGGGAACATCCGGCGCATCGCCGCCAGTTCCTCGTGGTTCTCCGACAGATGGGTGTGCAGCCGCACGCCCGGATGTTCGGTCAACAGCCGTCCGGCCAGTTCCAGTTGGCGTTCGCTGGAGGTCGGCGCAAAGCGCGGCGTCACCGCGTAGTCGAGCCGTCCCTTGCCGTGCCAGGCGCGGATCAGCGCCCGGCTTTCCTGGTAGCCGGTTTCCGCGGTGTCGCAGATGCCGGCCGGCGCGTTGCGGTCCATCAGCACTTTGCCGGCGAT
>DAIDUA010000190.1 GCA_027456965.1 Alphaproteobacteria bacterium
GGATGTTCTGGCCGCCGGAGCCGGTGGTCCAGCCGCCGCCGTGGCAATAGAACATCACCGGCCGCTTGCGGCCGTCGTTCACCGCCGGCGTCCAGACATTGAGCACCAGGCAATCTTCGCTGTAAGCGGGCTCGTGTTCGCCATAGGTGGTGCCCGCACCCTGCATCGCCGGCGGACCAAGACGGGTGGCGTCGCGCACGCCGGTCCATGGCGTCACCGGCGGCGGCGCCTTGAAGCGGTTTTTGCCCGACACCGGGCCGGCATAAGGAATCCCCTTGAAGGCCAGCGCGCCGCGGCTGTGACCGCCGCGGATGCGTCCGCTCGCGATCTCGACGTCGACGAAGGGGCCGACCGTCCTGGTGACCCAGGCGGCATTTTGCTTGGCGTGCCAGTCGACATCTTCGGCGCGCGCCGGCAACCACAGATAAGGGGCGGCGACGGCTGCCGCACCGGTTTTCAAAACGCTGCGACGGTCAAAGGATTGTGCCACGATCTTCTCCCGGATTTGTTCTTGGTGGTGCGCAGTTTGCAGGCAAAATAACGGATCGGCGCTGCCGACGGGCTTCCTACTTTTCCGGATCGCTGGCGGTGAAGGGCGAGCAGCACGGCTTGGTCACCGCGTGGAATTCCATGAACTCCGCGCGCGTGCCGTCCGGGGCGTACATGTTGAACTGCCACTTGCCGTCGAGCCCGATCTTCGGGCCGTCGTTCTTTTCCGACACGCGGTCGCCGGCCGTCAGCAGCGTCACCGTCTTCTCCATGTTCGCCACGCCAAGCGCGAAATGATCGAGCACGCCGGCGGTGGCTTGCGTCATGTCGGCGGGGATGCCTTCCTTTTCCGGACCGCTGACCACCATGTATTCCATCCAGTCGGTGCTGTCGGGCAGCTGCGCGGAAATCCATTGCGCCTTGCCGTCCTTGCCGCCCCACCAATAGGGCCGGAAACCGAGCACGCCGCGGTAGAACGTATTCTCCAGATCCGGGTTGTGGACGATGAAGCCGAAATGGATGATGTGGTCGCTCAGCGGATTGTCGGCGACCGGCTGCGGATCCTTGGGCGGCTGCACGAACTGCACAATGTTGCCTTCCGGATCGCTGACGTCGAACCACTGGCTGCCGTCGGAACCCTTGTGGATGCCGCCCGGCGCCTTGATGCCGTGCGCCGCGAGATAGCGCTTCATCGCCTTCACGTCGGTGGTGTTGTAGGCCATGTGGTCCATGCGGTTTTTGGATGCGGTGTCCTTGGCCGGCAGCGGCAGCACTTCCACGAACTGGATCGGATTGAAATAATAGCGCACGCCCTTGGCGTCTTCGGGATCGTCGCGTTTCGCCGCGCCCAGATCCTGCGCGAAGAACTGATCCGTGGCGGCCATGTCGGCCGTGTAGATCGCCAGATGCGATACGCTGGTGAGCGGCGGGCGCACGGGCGCGGCTGCGGCCGGTAACGCTAACATTGCTGTCAGCGAGAGGGCCGCCGCATACGAGAGCTTCATCGGGTTTCTCCTGTGGTTATTGGCCCGCATCGCTGGCGGGGAGCACTTGATTGCTGACGAAGGCGAGGCTTTTGCCGTCGGGCGCCCAGCAGGGGGAATCGATCGTCCCCTGGCCGCCGGTCAGCTTGACCAGCGTGCGGATATGCCCGTCGGCCAGCGACATCAGGCGCAGCGCCACGTCCTTGTTCTCGGGATGCCCCGCGACGCCGACGCCCTCGCTATAGCTGAGGAACGCCATCGAGGTTCCGTCCGGCGAGATGTGCGGATACCAGTTGTCGTGATTGTCGTCGGTGACCTGTTGCAGTCCGCTGCCGTCGGGATGCATCCGCCATATCTGCATCGTGCCGCTGCGGTTCGAATTGAAGTAGAGGGTCTTGCCGTCCGGCGTGAACTCCGCGCCGTCGTTGAGACCGCTGTGTGTCAGCCGCTTCTCCGCGCCGCCCGCCGCCGGGATCGTGTAGATGTCTTCGTTCCCGCCGCGGATGCTGGTGAAGACGATGGTCTTTCCGTCGGGCGACCAGCCGTGGAAGAACGAGATGGGATGATCGGTGACCTGCCGCGCCGCGCCGCCGTCCGCCGGCACGACATAGACGTCCGGCCCCTTGTGGCCCGGCGTCGAGCCGCTGACCGCCAGCCATTTGCCGTCGGGCGAAAATCCGTGCTCGCCCCAGCAGCCATGCGCCGCGCCCGTGTCGAAGGGCAACGGCGTGCCGCCGCCCGGCTGATCGAGCAGCGGGATTTTCCAGAAGCGGCCGTTCTCGTTGATCAGCAGCGCCTTGCCGTCCGGCGTCCAGTTCGGCGATTCGAAAACGCCGGACTCGGTCAGGATCACCGTGGCGGCGCCGGATTGAATCCCGATCGTCCGCAGGGTGGAGAAAACCACCGGCGCCTGCGGCGCGCCCTGCGCGCGCGCGGCGCCGAGCGCGAGGCCCAGACAGACGCAGGCGAGGGGCCAGGCACGCGGCATCCGGGTTCCTCTTCGTGGCGCTTTGCTGCGCAGCACCATTGTGGTAACGCGCGATTACGGCGCGGGGACTGTATTTTTCGCCCGGCGAACTTGTCAACCGAAGCACGGAAAAGTGCGATGGAATGGAGCTGGTACCGGTCCCGGAAATGTGCATCCTTCCCGGCGTTTACCGCCGCGTGCCAAGCCCGACCAAGGATCTCCATGATGAGCATCGTTCACGTCACCACGAAACGCGCCTGCCAGGCCTCGCTGCTGGCCCTGATGCTGTGCGGCGTGGCGCCTCTCCTCCGCGCACAGGCCGCCGACGAATCCGCGGCGTCCGCAACGCCCGCCGCGCCGGCCTGGGCACAGCCTGGCTCCGCGACACATACGCAGGTGGCGCCGCCGCCGGACTTCCACCGTCCCACCACGACCTTCGACACGCCGATCGGAATTTTCAGCGGCCAGTCCGACGTCGGCAGCGCGCTGGTGCCGGGCAGCGCCAGCTACGACCCCAAGACCAAGGCGTACACCATCACCTCGGCCGGCTATAACGTCTGGTACACGCGCGACGAGTTCCGTTATCTCTGGAAGAAGATATCCGGCGACGTCTCGCTCGCCGCCGACATCGCCTACCCGGATCCCGACGGCTATGGCGACCGCAAGGCCGTGCTCGTCATTCGCCAGAGCCTCGCCGACGATTCCAGGGAAGCGCTCGTCGCCCTGCATGGCGGCGGCATGATCCACCTCGCCGAGCGTCCCGAGACGGACGCCCGCGTCAAGGACATGGAGTATCGCATCGGCAGCCGCGGCGGCCTTCCCGGCGGCGCCACGCCCGACAGCCTCGTCATCGCCCACGCCAGGCGCATCGGCATCGAGAAGCGCGGCGATTCCTTCGCGCTCTTCGTCAGCCTGGAAGGCGAACCGATGCACCAGTTCGGCCCGCCCATCCATCTGCATCTCAAGGCGCCGTTCTATGTCGGCATCGGCTTCTGCTCGCACCAGCCGACCACGCCCGACACCGCCGTGCTCTCCGACGTCGTGCTGGTGAACAAGGCAGGCGAGGTGGACTAAACGAACCCGGCCGGGTCGAGGCCCAGGCGCGGGCATTCCTCGTTGGCCACACTGGTCCAGGAGCGCGTGCCGTCGTAATGGCCGGCCACCAGAAAGAGCGTCGGCCGTCCGTCCTCGGCGCGCAGCGGCGCATACAGATATTCGGCAATCATATGGGCCTTGTCGAAGGTGTCGCTGCGCACCAGGAAGCGCAGCGGCACGCTGGCCGCCCGCGTGGCGTCGAACAGGCCGTACCAGCGCGGCAGGAATTTTTCCGGAACGACGTCGTCGAGGAACTTGCCCGTCAGTTCGCCGAAGACGCGCACGACATCGCTGCCGATCAGCCGCACGCGATAACGCCGGCCGCCGTCACCCTCGACGCCTTCGTAGATGATGAGGGATCTCATATGGGGCTGCAGCCGCCGCGCCGTCATGTCGTGGCGGTAGGGAATGCCGCTGGGGCCCGCCACGTCGCGCCACAGCGTCAGCAGCTCGCGATGCGGGACATGGACGAAGGCGCAGCTGGGGTCGCATAACATCGGCCACCGGTAACATTTGGCGGTCTCGTTAAAGTGGTCTGCGCCCGTGACCTCCGGCAGACCAGTTTTTGGCAGCGCGTCCATACGATTGTGTCTAACAGCCTACCGTCAACCGTTGGTTAAGACGCCGGCCGCAATCCGGTTCAATTCGGCGGCATCGGGCAGGACTATAATTCCCGCAAAACGGCTATGGATTTTCCGCGCGGGCTTACGCCACGTCTTTCGCCAGGTCGCGCAGCTTGAATTTCTGCACCTTGCCGGTGGAGGTCTTGGGCAGCTCCACGAAGACCACACGGCTGGGGCATTTGAAGCGCGCCAGATGCGCGCGGCAATGCGCGATCAGATCGGCGGACGAGATATGGTCGTAGCCGGGGCGCTTCTCGACGAAGGCGCAGGGACTCTCGCCCCATTTCTCGTCGGGCTTGGCCACCACCGCCGCGAACATCACCGCGGGATGCTTCATCAGCGCGTTCTCCACCTCGATGGAGGAGATGTTCTCGCCGCCCGAGATGATGATGTCCTTGGAGCGGTCCTTGAGCTGGATGTAGCCGTCCTCGTGCATGACGCCGAGATCGCCGGAATGGAACCAGCCGCCGGCGAAGGCCTGCGCCGTGGCGGCGGGGTTCTTCAGGTAGCCCTTCATCACGATGTTGCCGCGGAACATGACCTCGCCGATCGTCAGGCCGTCGGCCGGCACCGGCTCCATGGTCCGCGGATCCATCACGGCGAGGCCTTCCAGCGCGTGATAGCGCACGCCCTGGCGCACGCGTTTGGCGCCGCGGCCCGCGCGGTCGAGAGCGTCCCACGCCGCGTGCCACTCGTTCACCGTGGCGGGACCGTAGGTTTCGGTGAGGCCGTAGACATGGGTGACGGCGAAGCCCGCCTCCATCATGCCGAGGATGGTGGCTTCCGGCGGCGGCGCGGCGGCGTGCACGAAATCCACCTTGTGCGAGAATTCGCGGCGCTCGTCCGGCGCGGCGTTGATCAGCACCGACATTACGGTCGGCGCGCCGGAGAGATGCGTGACCTTGTGATCGGCGATGGCGTCGTACATCGGCCTGGCGCGCACCCAGCGCAGGCAGACATGCGTGCCGGCGATCGCCGACAGCGACCAGGGAAAGCACCAGCCGTTGCAGTGGAACATTGGCAGTGTCCACAGATACACCGCGTGCGGGCCCATGTTCGCGGCCAGCGTGTTGGCGTAGCACATCAGCGCCGCGCCGCGATGATGATAGACCACGCCCTTGGGATTGCCGGTGGTGCCCGAGGTGTAGTTGAGGGCGATGGCGTCCCATTCGTCGGCGGGCGGCGCCCAGGGGAATTCCGGATCGCCGGCGGCGAGGAAGGCTTCGTAATCGAGACTGCCCAGACGCTCGCCGGATTGCGGGAATTCGGGATCGTCGTAATCGATCACCACCAGCTTGCGCTTCAGGAGCTTCAACGCCTCCTGGACGGTGGCGGAGAATTCGCGGTCGGTGATCAGCGCCTTGGCGCCGCCGTGCTCCAGCATGAAGGCGATGGCGGCCGCATCGAGGCGCGTGTTCAGCGCGTTGAGCACCGCGCCGATCATCGGCACGCCGTAATGCGCCTCCAGCATCGGCGGCGTGTTCGCCAGCATCACCGCCACCGTGTCGCCCTTGCGGATGCCCGCGGCGCCGAGCGCGGAGGCCAGACGGCGCGACCGCGCGTAGAATTCGGCATAGGAGGTCTTCGCCTTGCCGTGGATGATCGCGGTGTGCTCGGGAAAGGCGCGCGCGGCGCGTTCGAGGAAGGTGATGGGCGTCAGCGGCTGGTGGTTGGCCGGGTTCCTGTCGAGATTGGTTTCGTAGGGGTTGCCGATCCGGTTCGGCGTCAGGTGCGGCATCGCGCGCAGGCCGCCGGTCTTGCGCCGCGCCAGAGAGCGGCGCGGGCGCGGCCGCAATTCGATCTTCGCCGCGGGCTTGCGCGGTTTCTTCTTCTTCGGTTGCGGGTTCTTCGCAAGAGGACGCTTCGCCGGCCGCTTCTTTGCCGGTTTTTTCCTGCCCGTCCCCGCCTTTTTTCGCGTCGCCATGGGCTCACCTGACTCGATTTTTGCCGGAAGGCTAAGGCGGGCCCTCCATTACGGCAAGATACATGGACGCAAGGCTGCCCCGTTGGTAGGAAGGCCCCAGCACAGGTGGAGCGGATGACGGAAGAGACGATTGTGACGCCGCGCGGCGGGCCTTTGCGCAGGCTCTACGCGTGGATGATGAAGAACGCCCAGGGCAAGCATGCCTGGTGGGCGCTGGCGGGCTTTGCCTTCGCGGAAGCCTCCTGTTTCCCCATTCCGCCCGACGTCATGCTGCTGCCGATGATGCTGGCGGACAAGAAGCGCGCCTTCCGCCTGGCGGGGTGGTGCGCGCTGTGGTCGGTGGCGGGCGGAGCGCTCGGCTACGCCATCGGCGCGCTGTTCTGGGACACGGCCGGACTGTGGATCATCCACTTCTTCCACTTCCCGATGGCCGAGGTGGAAGCCCTGCGGCACAAATACTCCGAGCACGCCTATCTGATCATCGTCCAGGGACTCACCCCCATTCCCTACAAGCTGGTGACCATCTCGGCCGGGCTGGCCAACGTGCCCTTCGCCGCCTTCATGCTCTATTCCGCGACCACGCGCTTCCTGCGCTTCGTGGTGCTGGAGGGCGTGCTGGTGCACTTCTTCGGCGAGCAGGCGCGCGTCATCCTGGAGAAATATCTCGAAGTGGCGCTGATCGTCTTCCTGGTGCTGGTGGTGCTGGGCTTCGTGCTGCTGCGCTACATCGTCAAATAGGCGCGATCGAGCCGGCGGCTCTTTGCAGGCCGCGCCGCTGGTGACAGTCTGGCGGCCGGCCTGAAAAAGCCGTACCCATATCTGCATGGGAGCCGCATGATTCCGCAGTTTTCCTCGATCGCCGCGATCCTCTCCTCGACGCTGATTTTTCTGGTCGGCAACGGCCTGCTCGGCACGCTGATTCCGGTGCGCGCGCATCTGGAAGGTTTCTCGACGCTGGCGATCGGCGTCATCGGCTCCGCCTATTTCGCGGGTTTCGTGGTGGGCTGCTTCAGCGGGCCGCGCTGGCTCAACCGCGTCGGCCACATCCGCACCTTCATGGTGTGCGCCGGCATCGCCGCGGCGGCGACGCTGCTGCAGTCGATCCTGATCAGCGTCGCGGCGTGGATCGCCATGCGCGCGCTGTTCGGCTTTGCCGCCGCCAACATGTACATGGTGCTGGAGAGCTGGCTCAACGACCGCGCCGGCAACGAGACGCGCGGGCGCATCTTCGCGGCCTATCTCAGCGTGAACTTCGGCGGGCTGCTGATCGGCCAGCTCCTGTTTGCCACGTCGCGGCCGACGAGCTTCACGCTGTTCAGCCTGACGACCATCTTCTACGCGTTGTGCATGATCCCGGTCGGGCTGACGCAGCTCAAGCAGCCGGCGCCCGCGCCGGTGCCGGCGCTGCGGCCGCTGCGCCTGTTCCGCATCTCGCCGGTCGGCGTGGCGGGCTGCATCGCGGTGGGGCTCGCCAACAACGCGCTGTGGACGCTGGCGCCCGTTTATGCCCAGAGCCACGGGCTCTCCAGCGGCATGATCGCGCTGTTCATGTGCGCCTTCACCATCGGCGGCACGCTGCTGCAGGTGCCGGTCGGCCGGCTGTCGGATCGCATGGATCGGCGCTACGTCATCGCGGGCGTGTGCGCGATGGCGGCGGTGGTCGGCATCGTCATCGCCGTGTTCGGCGGGCACGGGCAGGGACTGATCCTGTGGCTGATGGCGCTGTACGGCACGCTGGTGCTGCAGCTCTACGGGCTGTCGGTGGCGCACGCCAACGACCGCATCCCGCGCCAGCAATTCGTCGAAGCCTCGGCGACGCTGCTGCTGATCAATTCGCTGGCGTCCATCGTCGGCCCGACGCTGGCCGCCGGATTGATGGACGCCTTCGGCACGCCGGCGCTGTTCTTCTTCACCGCGGCCGTGCATGTGACGATGACGGCGTTCACGGTGGTGCGTCTGCGCCAGAAGGAAGGCCCGGGCGAGGTGTTTCGCGAGCGCTTCGAACCGGTGCCGCACCAGGCCTCGCCGACCTCGCTCGGACTCGACCCGCGTGGTCCGGAAGAAGGGAAGACGGCGTAGGGCGACCGCGCGCCGCCGCCTTCGGCCGCGCCGGCGTGCGCCTGTCCCGCTACGGCGATCACCGCTCCATCCACCTTTTCGAACGGACGCGATCCTGTCGGGGCGCGGCCATCTGCGGTATCCGCGCAGGCGAGACGCATTCTCGGACAAGCAATTTTATAGCATTATACAATAAGACGCATATTCATTCTCAGTATTCACAAAGTATTCGAGAATGAAAAGCAAGTTCAAACATGATGTTATCAGGCCACAGAGCCGATCAATTATGGGTTTCTCGCCAAGGAAAGCTTGTGCTCGGACACGAAATAAAAATAATACTCTATTTGTCTGAGTTATTAGAGGCATCGACCAGGTGAGTGGCACTTGGGAACGGTGATGCCAGGGAGGGACATTATGGAGTGGAAAAAAGCACTGGCCGGTTCCGCGTCGCTGCTCGCATTGACGCTCGTGACCGGCGGCGCCCATGCGCAGGCGGACCAGCAGCCGATGGAGAGCGTCATCGTCACCGGCATCCGCGCCAGCCTGGAGCAGGGCCTGGAGATCAAGCGCGCGTCCACGCAGGTGGTTGAGTCCATCGTTGCCGAAGACATCGGCAAACTGCCCGACAACAACGTGGTCGAGGCGCTGCAGCGCATTTCCGGCGTGCAGGTGACCAACCGCGGCCAAGGTCAGGTCGGCGCGCTGTATATCCGCGGCATGCCCGACGTCGAAACGACCTGGAACGGCCGCAAGATCTTCACGGCGTCCGGTCTCTACTTCTCGGTCCAGGACATGCCGGCGACCCTGGTCCGCCAACTCGACGTCTACAAGACGCGTGCGGCCAGCCAGATCGAGACCGGCATCGCGGGGCAACTCGACATCGCGTCATACCGCCCGTTCGATTTCGAGGGCTTCAAATTCTCCGCCCAGGCCCAGGGAACCTACGAGGAACAGCGAGGCGCTTTCGACCCGAATCTCAGCGCGCTCATAAGCGATCGCTTTCAAACCGGCATCGGCGAGATCGGCGTGATGGCCAATCTCAGCTACTCGGGCGTGCGGTTCCGCGACGAAAGCGCGACGCCCGGTGCGCTGGTGCCGTTCATGACCGCGACGCCGCCCGCGGGATGGACCCCGCTCGAACGAATCTTCAACAGCGATGCCAGAGTGACGGAAAATCCCATCTGGCAACCCGGCCTTCCCCAAGGCCTTTCGGAAGCGACCGGCGCGACGATGAACATCAATGGCGTGGCGACGCCGTACTACCTGTCGCGCGACGCCATCTTCCAGAGCGACTTCACCGGCAAGCGCACGCGGCCGAATGCGAACCTCGCGGTGCAGTGGGCGCCCGACAGCAACTCCGTGTACACCTTCGAGGCCATGTACAACGGCTATCGCAACGAAACCTTCAACAATCTGTTCTTCAGCTTTGTCGACTGGTGGGGCGACTTTGGCGGGGCCACGCCCGCCATCAATCCGGCGACCAGCTTCACGCTGTTCCCCGGCACCAACATCATGAAAACGCGCAAAGTGGGCCATGTTTACGGCTTCAACAGCGGCGATTGGACCTCGACCAAGACCAACAGCTACGTCTATGCGGCGAACGCGAAATGGCACGTCGGCGAGCGCCTGATGCTGACCGCCGACGCCGCTTATCAGACCAGCATCTACGACACCGCGTTCTTCGCCATGCGCACCGACCGGGTCGCCCCGGAGATCAACGTCGATTTCAACAAGGGCGGCGGCTATCTGGCCTTTGACTTCGGCAGCGGTCAGAATCTCTTGACCGATCCATCGGCCTGGAACACCGCCCAGGTTTATGACAATGGCGGTCGCAACAAGGGCTCGGCCTATACCCTGTCCTTCGACGGCACTTACGATCTCGAGGGAATCGGCGGTGTCTTCAAGACGGTCCGCTTCGGCGTCCGCTATGACGACCGCGGCGCCACGGAAGCGCTCAGACAGGCGAGCAATTGGCACGGGCAGAACCTGGCCACCTATGCCACGGCCAATCCGGGCCTTCTGTACTACAACCACGATTTCTTCGGCGGCAGCAGCGCCGCCGGCGACGTGCCGTCTTCGTGGGTGAACGTGAATGGCCGGTATATCTACACCCATGCCGCCGCCATCCGGACCCTGTGGGGCGGGGACCTGACGAACGCGCGGCTGCACGAGATGTTCCAGACGTTCAAGATCGATGAGGTCAACACCTCCGCCTATCTTGAGGCGGATCTGGAGCAGGACATCCTTGGCAGACCGCTCAAGTTGAATGCCGGCATGCGCTATGTGCAGGTCAAGGACAGCATGACCTTCTGGGATCGGACCCAGTTCCTGGTCGACGGTTCGCATATTGCGAGTTCCGGCAGCGCTTACGTGGCGAAATTCCTGCCGAGCGCGACCCTTCAGTTCGACATCACGGACGACCTCGACGTCCGGCTCAACTATGGCGAAACGCTGCGGCGACCGAATTTCACCGACCTCAATCCCACTTACGTCCTCAACGCGGACGTGACGGGTATCCACTATGGCACGGGAACGCGCGGCAACCCGGATCTCAAGCCCACCCACTCCAAGAATCTCGACCTGACCGGCGAGTGGTATTTCGCGCCCAACAGCGCGATTTACGGCACGCTGTTCAAGCGTGACATCGAAGGGCTGGTGGTCAGTCTGAACCAATACGTCACCCTGCCGGGCGCGGCCATTCTCAATGCGTATAACACCAACAACTTCGTCATCATCCAGCCGACGAACGCCTCCAAGGGCCACCTGAAAGGCGCCGAACTGGGCCTCGTCTACTTCCCGGATTTCCTGCCGTGGTATCTCGACGGTTTGGGCGCCCAGGGCAGCCTGACGACCCTCAGCTCGTCGCAGAACATTCCGGTGACCGATCCGCTGGGCAACGTCACCGGCCAGCTGACGGAGCAGTTCTTCGGCGTGTCCAACCTCTCGTACAACGCCACCCTGATCTACGAAAAGGGCGACGTCGGTGCGCGCCTCTCCTATGTTTGGCGCAGCAAGTGCCACTACGACAACGAGGGCGCCAACTTCGCGAACCCGCTGGGCCGCTGGCGGACTCCCGAATCGAGCTTGGACCTCCAGCTGAGCTACAAGGTCTGGGACAACGCCATGGTGACGTTCGATGCGGTGAATCTGCTGAACAGCGTGCAGCAGACGTACTACGCCGGCGGCGGCAACGGCGGGCCGACCGTGGCGGACTTCGGCACATTGCTCCTCAGCCGGACCTTCTCGATCGGACTGCGGTATTCGACGAACTGAGGCATCCAACGACACCCGGCCGCACGCGTTCGCGGCCGGGTGATGCTCGAAGCGCCGCCGTCGCTCGTTACTCCCCGGAGCGGCGGCGCTCCGGCACAAGGAGCGGATGGCGTCATCCGCAGTCCCCTGCTGTTTCCTCGGGGTTCCCTCCCTGAGGCACTTTGCGGCGGCCCCGTTTCATAGCGAATGAGTGCCGCCGCACTTTTTTTCCGAAGACAGACGTTGCGAAACACGACGGCTCTCCGAGAGACCGGCGGCCATGGCGCGTCTGCGCGGGGCGGATTGCGGCGAACGGTGCGCCGCAGTCTGTCTTCTCCGGAACGGCGGAAGACCGTCACACGGGCAAGGTCGGGCCGACCGACCGGTGGCGGCTGCAGCATTGAGTATATTCCGAGGCTTTCCGGCCGAATTGCGCGGTGACATCATCCCGAACCGCTGCCATGTCGCGCTTATACGGCGCATTCGGCAGCATGGAAGGAATTCACATGCGTATGTTTCTGAAAGGCGCAGCGATTGCGCTGATGCTCGCTGGCACGGCTCTCGTGACGACCGGCGCCACCAATGCCGCGGGATTTTCCATCAGCACATCCAATCACGGCCGCGATCATGTCACCACCGGCATCTCGATCAATTTCGGCGATGTCGCCTTCGCGTATCGCGACGGCTATTGGGACAATAACCATCGCTGGCACAAATGGCGCAACAGTCGCGAGCAGCAGGACTATCGCGACCAACATGGCAGCCACTATCGCAACGGAAATCACAATCGCTATCGCGGCAATGGCTGGCAGAAGCACTAGGTTCGCCCGACGCGAAGTCCCTGGCGGCACGGACGCTGTTCCTGCGTCGGGGACTTCGGCCTTTCGCGGAGATTTCCGCGGGCCGGATTTTTCTGACAGGGTGCGATCGCCATAAGGTCCGCGCCGGTACGATGCCGATGAAGCATTTGGACGACCGCATGCTGACGATCGTCGCGGACGAGCCGGCAGGTCGAACGATTTTTCAGGAAACCCATCATGCATATTCAGGTGAAGACCGGCGACAATATCGAAGGCGGCGAGAAATTCGTTCGCCATGTCGAAACGGAAGTCGGCCGCGTCCTGAGCCGGTTCAGCCATCAAGTCACCCGGGTAGAGGTCCATCTCAGCGACGAAAGCGGCGATAAATCCGGTGGCGCCGACAAGCGGTGCCTCATGGAGGCTCGGCCCGCGGGGCGCCCGCCTGTGGCCGTAAGCCACGAAGGCGCGACCCTGGAGGATGCCTGGGCCGGTGCCGCGAAGAAGCTGCTGCGGTTGCTCGAGTCCACCTTGGGGCGCGCGAGCGATCGCAAAGGCGCCGCATCGATACGGACCGACGATATCGTGGAGTGATCGCGCTCGCGGAACCGCCAAGCCTCACCTCGTTGTCTTATGAATCTCACGCAACACGCGCCGTCCGCTGATCTTGCGAACGTGAACGCTTCGTCGTGGATGGCGTGGCCGGGATTTGTTAGAACCTCCGGCACTCCGCCCGCGGGGGCGGCGGCGCTTGCGAGGATGCCGCAAGAATCTTCGAGTCACGACGCGCTGGCGCGCAATAGAATATCAAGGGGATTTTTCGATGAAAATTCGGGACTGGCGCTGTGCGGCGCTGCTGCTGGGCTTCTTCACGGCCGCCGCGCAGGCGCAAACGACCGACGGGCACACGCTGATGCGGTTCCCGACGCTGCACGGCGACAACATCGTCTTCGAAGCGCACGGCAATCTGTGGGAAGTGTCGCGCAGCGGCGGCACGGCGAGCCGCCTGACCACCGATCCCGGCTACGACCTGATGCCCCGCTTCTCGCCCGATGGGCGATGGATCGCCTTCACGGGCGAATACCAGGGCAATCAGGACGTCTATGTGATCCCCGCCGCGGGCGGTGCGGCCAAGCGGTTGACCTTCCATTCCGACGTCGTCGACAAGGCGCCGACCCGCTGGGGCCCCGACAACATGGTGGTGACCTGGACGCCGGATTCCAAGAACATCGTCTTCCTGTCGCGGCGCATGGCGTGGAACAGCTGGTACGGACGGCTGTTCGAGGTGCCGGTGACCGGCGGGCTGTCGACGCCGCTGCCGCTCGACC
Source organism: Alphaproteobacteria bacterium (assembly GCA_027456965.1). Lineage (GTDB taxonomy): Bacteria > Pseudomonadota > Alphaproteobacteria > Micropepsales > Micropepsaceae > Rhizomicrobium. Next base: position 13,517 of record DAIDUA010000190.1, read on the forward strand.
GCGGCGGGCTGATGACCTACAGCCCGGACGGCAAGTCGATCGCCTACAACCGCATCTTCCGCAACTTCCGCACCTGGAAGCGTTACAATGGCGGCCTGGCGCAGGACGTCTACACCTACAATTTCGACAGCAAGAAGCTCGACCGCATCACCGACTGGAAGGGCACCGATACGGCGCCGATGTGGGTCGGCCGCAAGATCTATTTCCTCTCGGACCGTGACAGCGATCGCCGCGAGAACATCTGGGTCTACGACCTCGATACCAAGCAGTTCCGCGAAGTCACGCACTTCACCGATTACGACATCGATTTCCCCAGCCTCGGCGACAACGGCATCGTCTTCCAGCAGGGCGGCTCGCTCTGGGTGCTGGACCTGCCCTCCGAGCAGCTGCACCAGCTCGACGTCACGGTACCGGACGACGGCACGCGCACCGGGCCGCGCTATGTCGAGGCCAACAAGTACCTCCGCGACGTCGACACCGCCGGGCAGACCGACTACGCGCTGGCGCCGAACGGCAAGCGGGCGCTGTTCTCCGCCCGCGGCGATATTTTCACCGTGCCGGCCGAACACGGCGCGACGCGCGATCTGACCGACACCAGCAATGCCGACGAGGATCATCCCAGCTGGTCGCCCGACGGCAAGACCGTTGCCTACGCCACGGCCGTCGATGGCGAGCAGGAGATCGCCATCCGCCCGGCCGACGGCGGCGCGGAGAAGATCGTGACGCACTTCCAGACGGGCTTCTTCTACACGCCGATGTGGTCGCCGGACGGCAAGCGCCTGGCTTTCGCCGACGGCAACCATCGCCTGTGGCTGCTCGACATCGCCAGCGGCAAGCTCACCCAGGTGGCGCAGGACACCTACAACGAAATCCACGACCAGAGCTGGTCGCCCGACGGGCGCTGGCTGGCCTACAGCGTCACCGGCAGCAACGAACAGCGGGGCATCTGGCTCTACAGCCTCGACGCCGGCAAGGCGACGCTGGTGTCGGGACCGATGGGCAACGACTTCTCTCCCGTATTCTCGCCCGACGGCAAATACCTCTACTTCGTCTCGACGCGTCACGAGAATCCGACGCTCAGCGAAAGCGAGTTCAACGTCGCGACGCTGAAGATGGACGGCATCTATGTGGCGACGCTGCGCAAGGATGAAGCCTCGCCCTTCGCGCAGCGCTCGGACGAAGGCGCGGTGGAGCCCAAGAAGGCCACCAAGCCCGAGCCGTGGAAGCCGGGCGCGATCAAGCCGATCAAGGTCGATCTCGACGGGCTGATGGCGCGGGCCGTGTCCGTGCCGGTCCCGGCGTCCGACATCGCCAGCCTCGACGCCCGCGGCGGCTACATCTACTACCTGACCACGGCGCCGCAGATGATCGAGGGGCCGCTGCCCGGCGAGAAGTCGGCGCTGCATGTCTACGATCTGAAGGAGCGCAAGGACGCCGTCGTCGCCGAGGATCTGAACAATTACAGCCTGTCGGCCGACGGCGGGAAGGTGCTCTACGAGAAGAGCGCGAAGAACCCCGACGGCACCGGCAGTTTCGCGATCGTCGACGCGGCGCCGCCCAAGGGCGACGACAAGGCAAAGCCCAAGGACCTCGATCTCTCCCACATGCGCATGCGCGTCGTGCCGACCCAGGAATGGGCGGAGATGTTCAACAACGCCTGGCGGCTGGAGCGCGACCTGTTCATCAATCCGAAGATGAACGGCGTCGACTGGCATAAGGTGCACGACGCCTATGCCAAACTGCTGCCGCTGGTCGGCTCGCGCGAGGATTTGAACTTCCTGATCGGCGAGATCCAGGGCGAGCTGGGCAATTCGCACACCTATGTCGGCGGCGGCGACGACGACGATCCGACCAAGGCGGTGCCCACCGCGATGCTCGGCGTGGATTTCGCGCTGAACGCCGCGTCGGGACGCTATTATTTCGAGAAGATCTATCCCGGGGACAACACGCGGTCCGCCTATCGCAGCCCGCTGACCGAACCGGCCGTCGACGTGCGCCAGGGCGATTATCTGCTGGCGGTCGACGGTCACGCGCTGAAGGCGCCGGCCGATCCCTACAGCCTGTTCGTCGGACTCGGCGATCAGCCGGTGGTGCTGACCGTGGCCGACGGCCCGAACGGCAAGCGGCGCGATGTCACCGTGCAGCCGATCAAGAACGAGCTGTCGGTGCGCGAGAAGGCGTGGATCGATCACAACCGCGAAGTCGTCGACAAGGCCTCGGGCGGCAAGATCGGCTACATCTACCTGTCGGACATGGAAGCGCTGGGCATGGAGCAGTTCGTCCGCCAGTTCTATCCGCAGCTCGACAAGCAGGCGCTGATCGTCGACGATCGCTACAACGGCGGCGGCTTCATCGACCAGATCGTGCTGGAGCGTCTGCGCCGCATCCTGGTGGGCATGTCGACCAACCGCGAAGGGGCGGCGATGTCGATTCCGCAGCAGCTGATCGACGGGCCGAAAGTGTGCCTGCTCAATCACTACTCGGCGTCGGACGGCGACATCTTCCCCTTCTACTTCCGCAAATACGGCCTGGGCCCGCTGATCGGCACGCGCAGTTGGGGCGGGGTGCGCGGCATCCGCGGCTATTGGGGTCTGCTCGACGGCGGCTATATCACGGTGCCGGAAGACAGCCTGTACGGGCGCCAGTCGGAATGGGTGATCGAAAACCACGGCGTCGATCCGGACATCAAGGTGGCGACCGATCCGGGCCAGCTGATGGCCGGGCATGACGCCCAGCTGCAGGCCGCCATCGACTATCTGATGGACAAGCTGAAGCAGCATCCGGGCGGACTGCCGCCGCCGCCGCCGCCCCTGCCGGCCTATCCGCCGCCGGGCCAGGTGCCGCCGCCGAGCCTGTAGACGCCGAACGGGCGGCGCGAAAGCGCCGCCCGCACGCGGTCGGGACCATACGGCGCAACCCGAAACCGTTTGAGTTCTGGATTCCGTTCCGCGAAGCGACGCATCGCCGCTTCGCGCCCGCCGCCGCAAGGCGTATCCTGCCGCGACCGTAGGCGCGTGAGACGCCTCGTCGGCGGGTACGGGCTTGGAAGGCCGACTCCGCACGTCGCCAAATTGAGGGGAGGCCTGTCATGCGTCATGCGTTGTCGGGGTTGTGCGTCGCCATTCTGCTTTCGGCGTCCGCTTTTTGCCTGTTGCAGTCCGCGCCGTCGGCGCGCGCCGCCGAGGACCAGGCCACCACGCTGGAACTTAAAGGTCTCGACGCGGCGCAGAGCGGCGACACCGCCGGCGCCGTCGAGAAACTCCGCCAGGCGCTGGCGCTCAAGCCCAAAGACAAGGCCTTCCGCGAAAACCTCGCCCAGGCGCTGAACAATCAGGGTGTCTCGCAGTACGGCAACAACGACTATGCCGGCGCGACGGCGTCGTTCCAGGAAGCGATCTCGCTGGTGCCGGCCTTCAGGAAGGCCAAGGAAAATATGGCCCTGGCGCAGGTCGCGCAGCTGAACATCGACGGCAACGCGCTTTACAAGGCGGCAAATTTCGCGGCGGCGGCCGACAAGTTCCGCCAGGCGCTTGCCGTGGATCCGGCCAATGCCAGCGCGCACGTGAATCTCGATCTGGCGGAAGCCGAGATTCTGGCCAAGAGCGAGGACTTCGCCGGTACGGTCGCCAAGCTTCAGGACGCCCTGACCGTCATGCCGTCCAGCCAGATGATCAAGGACAGGCTCGCCACGGCGCAGGCGGCGCTCGACGCGCAGCAAAAGGCCGCGGCGGCAAAGGCCAAGGACAAGAAGTCAGATTAGGGCGATTTCGCGTCGAACGGACGTTGCGGTTTTTCCCCCTTGAGGGCGGGCCGAAGGCGGATTTGCGCGTTGGCGCAAAGACGGCTGCGGGGGAGGGAAAATCGTCCGCTCCTTTGCTAGCGTGCGGCGATGGCAACTTGCAGGCAACGCGGCCGCCCGCCGCACGCGGATCTTCTGACACCCGCCGAATGGCGCGTCGTCGAAGCCGTGCGTCATGGCATTAGCAATCGCGAGATCGCCGCACGCCGCGGCATCAGCCTCGACGCGGTCAAATATCACGTGACCAACGCGCTGCAGAAGCTCGGCCTTGCCGATCGTCGGGCGCTGCGCCGCTGGGACGGCGTGGCGCGCGGCAGCGCCCTCTTTTCACAGGAGACATGGATGGCAACGGAACCGCACATCGGCCCGCTCGGCCAGATCGCGCGCCGGGTGAAGGACATCGTCGCCGCGCGGCGCTGGTATGGCGAGGTGCTCGGCCTGCCGCATCTTTATTCCTTCGGCGATCTCGCTTTCTTCGATTGCGGCGGCGTCCGCCTGTTCCTGTCGCAGGAGGGCGCCGCCGGGCAGAACGAGTCGATCCTCTACTTCAAGGTTGCCGACATCCGCCCCGCGCACGCCCAGCTCGCCGCGCGCGGCGTCGCCTTCGTCAACGCGCCGCACATGATCCATCGCCACGGCGACGGCACCGAGGAATGGATGGCGTTCTTCAACGACGAGGAAGGCCGCCCGCTGGCCATCATGGCGCAGGTGAAGGCGTAGCGCTCACGCGCCGCGGAACTGCGGCGGCCGCTTTTCGAGGAAGGCCTGGATGCCTTCCTGGTAATCGGGGCCGAAATAGACCTCCCGGCGCAAGCCGTGCAGGTATTCGTAGGTGTCGGGGTTGACCGCCACCGCCTCGCTGAGCACGCGGATCGCCTCCTTGTAGGCCGCGATGGCGGCCGGCGAGCGCTGCGCGATGGTTTTCGCCATCGCTGTGGTGCGGCTCTCCAGCTCGGCCGCCGGCACGATCATGTTGACGATGCCGACCCGCTCGGCGCGCTCCGCCGCAATCGGATCGGCGGTGAAGAACATCTCCTTGACCACCGTCAGCGGCAGCCGGCTGATGAAGTTGAGAAAGCCCGCGGTGTTGTAAGGCAGGCCGAGCCGCGCCGGGGTGATGGCGAAGGTCGCGGTCTCGTCGGCGATGACGATGTCGCAGGTCATCACCAGCTCGCAGGCGCCGCCCCACACCGAGCCGTGCACCATGGCGAGCACCGGCGCGGGAAAGGCCTTGACCGCGCGCATCAGCTGTTCGAGCGGATCGCCATAGGGCAGCGGATCGATGTTCGCCTTGGGCAGTTCGGTGACGTCGTGGCCGGTCGACCACACCTTCTCGTTCGCGGCGGAGCGCAGCACCACGGCCCGCGCCGACCTCTTCCTGAAATCGTCGAAGGCGGCGAGCATGTCGGCGATCAGCGCGCGGCTCAGCGCGTTGCGCTTGCCGTAGTGGTCCAGGGCGATGGTGCCGATGTGATCGATGAAGGTGGTGCGGACGAGCGGCATGGCGTGGGCTCCTGGCGGCCACGCTTTATATAAGATCGCGGCAAGGCCATTTTGCGCCCGCCAGGCGCCGCGCCCTCGCGGCATGGGGACGCATGAGGTGTGGGCTGCCCTGCAAAAAACAGGGCCGCCATCGCAAGCGATGACGGCCCAGCTCTTCACGCGGTGGAGGGGGCTGACCGCGCGTTGAGACGCTATTTGCTTTGCGCCTTCAGCTGCTTCAGCGCGGCCTTGTAGGCTTCGTAGTGGTCGCCTTCGTCCGAGGCGATCTGATCGAAGAGTTTCGCCACGGCGACGTCGCCATCCTGGCGGGCCTGCGCCGCGAATTCCTTGTACATCGTGGTGTTTTCGTAGTGCTCGCCGGCGGCCGCATCGAGCAGATTGGCTTCGTTGCTCTTGGCGAGATTCAGCGCATCGGCCTCGCGGACGAAATGTTCGTTGGCCTCGACGTTCGCGGATTGCTCGAACAGCTTCGCCAGTTCCGGCTTGCCGCTGTCGCGCGCCATCTCCGCATAGGCGCGGTATTTGAGATTGGCGAAGGCCTCGCCGTGCATCGCCTTGTCGAGATTCTGCTTGGTCCTGGCGCTGAGGTCTCCCGCCAGCGCCGCGTTGGCCGAGACCAGGCCAAATGTTAAGGCGGCCGCAGCCGCAAGAGTCCGTGAAATTCGCATCGTCATGCTCTCCGTTTCGTTGCGCCATCCGCAACGCCGCGACAATCGCCGCGACGCCTGACGAAGTCCTGACGGGCTGCGGAAAATAATTTGCGGCCGCCGTCAGGACTTGGTCAGGCGCGTCGGACAGTCTCGCGGGCCATGGCGGCAATGGTCCGCCCCTGATGGAGAGACTGATGCAAAAGATTGTTCCCCTGCTTGTCGGTTTGGCCGTGACGATCGCTGCGGCGGCGCCCGCCCTGGCCAGCCCCAAATGCACCACCCAGCCGGAAAGCAAGTGGCTCAGCGAAGCGGCGATGAAGGAAAAGATCGCGAAGATGGGCTATACCAAGATCCGCGTCTTCCAGAAGACGGGCAGCTGTTACGAAATCTACGGCTTCACCGCCGACAAGAAGAAGGCCGAGGTTTATTTCAATCCGGTCGACGGGTCCGTCGTCCAGAAGAACATCGACGGCGAATAAGGAGCATGCGCATGTCCTCGCCCTCGCATCTTGCAGCGGCACCTTCCGCGGCCCGCCGCGTAGGATCCATCGCGGTGTGGGATCCGGTCGTGCGCGTGTTTCACTGGTTGGTGGTGGCGGGCTTCATCGCCAACATGTTCCTCAACGAGGAAGGCAAGTTGGTCCATCGCTGGGTCGGCTATACCATCCTGGCTGCCGTTCTCGTTCGCCTGATTTGGGGATTTGTCGGCTCGACGCACGCGCGCTTCGCCGACTTCATCCCCAAACCGGCGCGCCTTTGGTCCTACGTCCGGTCGCTGCTGCACCGCCGCGAGCCGCGCTACATCGGGCACAATCCCGCCGCCGCGATCATGATGATGACGCTCATTCTGTTGCTGGTGGTGTGCGGCGTCACCGGCTGGATGCAGGGTCTCGACGCCTTCTGGGGCGTGCTCTGGGTGCAGACCGTCCACAAGGTGGCCGCCTACACGATTCTGGCATTGGCGGCGGTGCATGTTTTGGCCGCGGTCCGGGAAAGTGTGCGCCATCGCGAAAATCTGATCTGGTCCATGATCACCGGGCGCAAGCGTGCGCCCGGTGGAAACGACATCGCCCATGCGCCTGCTTCTGGTCGAGGATAACGCGCGGTTCTCGGAGCTGGTCCGTCGCGCCCTGGTGACGGACGGCTTTGCGGTGGATACGGCGCAGACGCTGCGCGCCGCACAGGATTTTCTCGAGGCCGCAAGCTACGATCTCGTTTTGCTGGATCTCGGCCTGCCGGACGGCGACGGGCTGACCCTGGTCAAATCCCTGCGGTCGCGCGCGCTGGCGGTTCCGATCCTGGTGATGACGGCGCGCGACGGGCTCGACGCCCGCGTCTCCGGCCTCGATCTCGGCGCCGACGATTACCTCGTCAAACCCTTCGCCACGGCGGAGTTGGCGGCGCGCTGCCGGGCGCTGTTGCGTCGGCCGGGCGGCATTCTGGGTAGCGTGCTGACGGCCGGCAACCTGACCTTGGACAGCAACGCCCACGAGGCCCGCGTGGCCGACAAGCGGCTGGAATTGCCGCCGCGCGAACTGTCGCTGCTGGAGCTGCTGATGCGCCGGTCCGGTCAGGTCGTGGCGCGTGCCACTCTCGAGAACAGTTTGTATTCGATGGGGCAGGAGGTGTCGCCGAATGCCCTGGAAGCCGCCGCCTCCCGGTTGCGGCGGCGTTTGGCGGCGGCTGGCGCCGATGTCACCCTGCATACCGCCCATGGCATCGGCTATGCGCTGATGTCGTCGGACGCGAAGGACTGATGGCGTGGCGGCAAAAACGTTTCTGTCCTCTCTGAAGCCGGCGGGCTGGCCGATTTTCGGCGGCGACGGCATGGCGGCCATAATCGCCCGCCGCCTCTTCTCCGTCGCCCTGTTGTTTGCGCTTCTCGATATCGCCTTTGTCGTGCTCACCTATGTGCGCGACCAGGAAGGGCTCGGGCAGCGTCTTCTGACTCTGCAGGCGGACGAAATCGCCGAAGCCGTGACGGCCGACGGTTCTCGCCTGCGGTTCGATCCCTCGCATCTCTATCGCGAGCCCATCGGCTCGGCCCAGCTGGCGTTCGCGGTTTACGATCGCCGCGGCCGGGAGATCGCGCTCGACGGGCCATGGGGTCTGGCCCAGGCGCTGACCCCGCCGATCACCTCGGTGAGTTCGGAGACCCGGCGGGACGAACATGCGACGGGCTTCTTCCTGCATGGGGCGCGGCGTGTCACGGCGGCCGGTCAGCCGATCTGGGTGGTGATGAATATCCAGGGCGAGGGCTTGCGGCCCTTCTGGCCGGTTGTCGCCAACGAAGTGGTCGAACACGTCGCCGTGCCGCTCTTGCCGCTCGTCCTGCTGCTGCTGGCCTTGAACGTCGTCGCGGTGCGGCAGGCGCTGAACCCGCTGTCCGCGGCCGCCCGCGAGGTCGAAGCGCTGGAGCCGCGCCGGATCGAACGCCGCCTGGCCGTGCCGGAGTCGCCGCGCGAAGTGCGCCGGTTGGTCGGTGCGATGAACGGCGCCCTGAACCGGATCGAAAGCGCCATGCGGGCCTTGCGCGAGTTCACCGCCGATGCCGCGCACGAATTGCGCACCCCGCTCGCCATCATGTCCATGGAAGTCGATGAGCTGCCGTCCGGCGCGGCGAAGGAGAAACTGCGCGAGGATGTCGCCAACATGACGCGCTCCGTCGGCCAGATGCTGGATATGGCCTCCGCCGATGCCTTGCTGGTGCCGTGTGGCACGGTGGCGGATCTCGGCGCCATCGGCGCCCATGTGGTGACGCAACTGACGCCGCTTGCCGTCCGCAAGGGGCGCAACATCCGCTTCATCGACGAACATCCCGCCCGCATCGAGGGGCACGCCGAAGCCATCGGCCGCGCCGTCCGCAATCTGGTGGAAAACGCGCTGCTGCACACGCCCGAGGGCGGCGACGTGGAGGTGACGGCCGGGCCCGGCGCCGTGATCGCGGTGCGCGATCACGGTCCGGGCATCGCGCCGGAGAAACGCGAACAGGTCCTCAAACGCTTCTGGCGCGGCGACCGCAGCAAGACGGAAGGCAGCGGGCTTGGCCTCGCCATCGCCAATCGCATCGCCGAAGCGCATGGCGGGCGCATCGCGATAGACTCGGTGCCGGACGGCGGTGGCGCACTGATCCGTCTATGGCGCGCGCCGGACGAGCGGCATGGGGACGCATGAGGCGCCGCAGCCATGCCGGTCTCCCGGTCCCGCCGCGAGACCGTCCGCTTTGTGCGATATCGGCATTGCCGGAATGGTCTGTTGCGGCTATGGCCTGCCTGGACGCAGACAAAAGGGCATCGATCATGACGAGAGAAGAGGACGTGCTGGCCGCGCTGGACAAACCCCGCGCGCTCTATTCGCTGCAGCAGCGGCTCGACCCCAGCAACAAGAGCACCGACGCCCTGCAGGACTTGCTGATGCGCATGCGCGCCGAAGGAAAAGTGAAGTTCGACATCAAAAGCGGCAAATGGAACAAGGCCTGAGGCCCGGCTCCAGGCTCACGCAGATTGGGATTGTCGCCGCACGGCGCTGACCGGGCCGCCGCAATTCACGCAATGCGGAAACGGACGAACCCGCTTTAGGGTTCGGGCGCCGGCCGCGCAAAACTTATCCCGCCGTCGTTCATAAAACTCTTCAACGGCATCATGCACTTCCGTCGCGCGCGGCCGACTTATCCAAGACGCGCCGACTCGGCCGTATAATGGGCGCATGAAGACGCACGCTCTTTCCTGCCCGCAGACGCCGCGCATCCTCGCGGTGGCGCGTTTGCGCGTGCGCCGCCGGCAAAAGGGCAGGACAGGGGGGGCCCCCCGCGAAAATTCGGCAAACAATTATCTTGCCGAAAATTCCGCAAACCTTTGCCGGCATTATGAAACCCCGAACGGCGGCAAGAACCGCAAGGGCGCCGGCGCGCCGCGCGGCAACCGCAACGCCGCCAAGAGGTCCGCGGAATACGCCGCGTTCATGCGCCAGGCCCGCGATCTGCAGCGGCGCATTCGCGCGCACATCGCTTATGCCAAGGCGCTGGCCAAACTGCGGCCACCCGTGCGGCGGTACATCACCGAGATCACGCATATCCGCGGTGGCGTCGTCGTCCGTCACGTCGTGCGGGTCCGTCTGCGCCCTCCGCCGGTCCGGTGCGGGAGCATTTCGACGCCTTCGTCACCGCACGGCGAAGATGGCTTGCCAACCGAAGCTGCGCGGCACCCTTCGCTGTTTTCGTATGGGGTGGCGCGCCACCCGAAGCTGCGCAGCAGCGAAGGGTGGTGGCCCCGGACCGACTCGAACGGTCACGTCCCTTTCGGAACTACGGATTTTAAGTCCGTTGCGTCTACCAATTCCGCCACGGGGCCCAAATCGATTTGGCAGGCTGAGTTGCTGCAAAACCCGCCCTGCCGCAAGCCGCACGCCGCCGCAAGAAGGCGGACGGAAATGCAACTTGTAGTCGAGTCACACAACAAAACATCAAATATTCCAAATGGTTGTTTGCCATTGACAGGCGAAGACCCGTCGCTATATTGCGCCCCTTTCCGGGACGATCTGTCCCGCCACTTCCGCAAAACCTGGACGACGAATGACCAAGCGCGCAACTGCCAAATTCAAGATCGACCGCCGTATGGGCCAGAGCATCTGGGGCCGGGGCAAGAGCCCGGTCAACAAGCGCTCCTATGGCCCCGGCCAGCACGGCCAGCGCCGCGCCAAGAAGCTGTCGGACTACGGCACGCAGCTCCAGGCCAAGCAGAAGCTGAAGGGCTATTACGGCAACATCACCGAGCGGCAGTTCCGCAAATACTACACGGAAGCCTCGCGCCGCCCCGGCGACACCGGCGAGAACATGATCGGCCTGCTGGAGCGCCGCCTCGATGCGGTGGTCTATCGCTGCAAGTTCACGCCGTCGCCGTTCTCGGCGCGCCAGCTGGTGTCGCACGGCCATGTGAAGGTCAACGGCAAGCGCGTCACCATCGCCTCCTATATCGTGGCGGAAGGCGACGTCATCGAGCTGACGCAGAAGGCGCGCGACATGGGTCTGGTGCTCGAAGCCTCCAAGAGCCCCGAGCGCGACACGCCGGACTACATCGAAGTCGAAGAAGGCAAGAAGGCGAAGTTCCTGCGCACGCCCAAGCTGGCCGACGTGCCCTACGCCGCGCAGATGCAGCCGCATCTGATCGTCGAATTCTATTCGCGCTGAGCACCGTGGCCGGGCTTGACCCGGCCATCCGGCGATCAAAAGATAAAGACCGCGGAAGCTTTCCGCGGTCTTTTCGTTTTGGAGGCGCGCGATGAGCTACACGCTGTATGGCGAAAACGGCTCGGGCGCGTTCAGCGTCGAAGCGGCGCTGGCGGAAGCGGGCGCGGCTTACGATTTCCAGCCGATCTCGCTCGACAAGAATGAGCAGCGTTCGCCGGCTTATCTGGCGATCAATCCCAGCGGCAAGATTCCGGCGCTGAAGCTGCCGTCGGGCGAGATCGTCACCGAAACCGCGGCGCTGCTGCTGATCATCGCCGAACGCCATCCCGAGGCCGGCTTGCTGCCGCCCGCCGCCACGCCCGGGCGCGCCCAGGCGATGCGCTGGCTCGCCTTCATGGCGTCGGAAATCTATCCGATGGTGGAGATCGTCGATTATCCCGAGCGCTTCGTGCCGGAAGGCGGGCCGGCGGAGGCGTTGCGGGTGAAGGCGCGCGACCGCATCCGCGAACGCATTCTTGTGGTGGAACGGGCGATGGCGGGTCCGTGGCTGCTGGCGGGCGGCTTCTCGGCGGCCGACATTTACGCGGCGATGTTCACCCGCTGGTGGGCCTGCCGCGACTGGCGCGACGAACATCTGCCGAAGATCATGGCGATGGTAAGGGCGCTATCACGGCGTCCGGCCGTTGCGCCGATCTGGAGGAGGCACTTCCCCGGTTAGGCGTTCTCGAGCGCGACGCCCTTGCCGGTGAGATAGGTCTTCAGCTCGTCGCTCTCGTGCATCTCGCGGATGATGTCGCAGCCGCCGACGAATTCGCCCTTCACATAGAGCTGCGGGATGGTCGGCCAGTTGGAGTATTCCTTGATGCCCTGGCGCACTTCCGGATCCTTCAGCACGTCGACCGCTTTGAACTTCACGCCGAGTTCGGAGAGGATCTGCACCACGGCGGCCGAGAAGCCGCATTGCGGAAACACCGGCGTGCCCTTCATGAACAGAAGTACGTCGTTGGAGGCGACGTCGGCGGCGATGCGGTCGTGGATGCTGGCCATGGTCTCACGCTTTCTGAGCTGTGGTCCTGAAATAAGGGCGACGCCCCCGAGCGTCAAGCAGCCGTCAGTCCTTCGCCGCGGTCTGCAGCGACAGGGCGTGCAACACGCCGCCCATCCGGCCTTTCAGGGCGTCGTAGACCATCTGATGCTGCTGCACCCGCGTCTTCCCCTTGAACGCCGCCGAGGTAACCATGGCCGCGTAATGGTCATTGTCGTCGGCCAGCGGCGTGATCGACACCGCCGCGTCGGGGAACGCGTCCTTGATCAGCTTCTCGATTTCGCCCGCGGTCATCGCCATCAGAGTTCTCCCGCCATGTAGGACGGAAACCAGGTCTCATGCGCCTTGCGCAAACGGTCGAGCGCCACCTCGCCGGACCCTTCCACCGCGATCTTACCGCCGCCGGTCGCGCCGATCAAAGCCGCCGCGACGCCCGCCGCTTTGGCTTCGGAAACAAGACGTTCGGCGGCGTCGCGCGGCGCAGCCAGCACATAGCGCGCCTGGTCCTCGCCGAACAGGAACGCGATCGTGCCCTTGGCGAGCGTCGCGCCGATGTTGCCGGCCAGCGCCATCTCGGCAACCGCCACGAGCAATCCGCCGTCGGAGACGTCATGCACGGTGTCGATACGTCCGGCTTCGATCAGCCCACGCACGAAGTCGCCGTGCTTCTTCTCGGTGGCGAGATCGACGCGTGGCGCGGCGCCTTCTTCCTTGCCTTCCACTTCGCGCAGATAGATCGACTGTCCGAGATGGCCTGCTGTGTCGCCGATCAGCACGATCGCATCGCCCGCGCGCTTGAACGCCACCGTCGCCATGCGGTTCACGTCCGCCATCAGGCCCACGGCGCCGATGGTCGGCGTCGGCAGGATGCCTTCGCCCTGGGTCTCGTTGTAGAGCGAGCAGTTGCCCGACACGACCGGGAAGTCGAGCGCGCGGCAGGCTTCGCCGATGCCGTCGATGCCCGCCACGATCTCGCCCATGATCTCGGGCTTCTCGGGATTGCCGAAGTTGAGGTTGTCGGTGACGGCCAGCGGCTTGGCGCCGACGGCGGTGATGTTGCGCCAGGCTTCGGCCACCGCCTGCTTGGCGCCTTCGAACGGATCGGCCTTGCAGTAGCGCGGCGAGACGTCGGTGGTGATCGCCAGGCCCTTCTTGCTGTTGTGCACGCGCACCACGGCTGCGTCGCCGCCGGGCCGCTGCACCGTGTCGCCCATCACCGTGTTGTCGTATTGCTCCCACACCCAGCGCCGCGAACACATGTCCGGCGCGCCGATGATCTTCTCCAGCGACGCCGTCACGGGACGCGACGCATCGAAGGACGGCGTGCCGCCGGCCGGCGCGCGCTTGACGAAGGGACGCTCATAGACCGGCGCCGCATCCGACAGCGC
>DAIDUA010000191.1 GCA_027456965.1 Alphaproteobacteria bacterium
ACGGCCCGGATCGCCGAACCCGCGGCGCGCGCGCGGGCCGAAGCCGACGCCCGCCACAGAAATGCGAAAGCGGAGGAAAAGCACCCGCCCGAGCGCGGCGGACAGGCCGGCCCTGAGCCAACCCGTTACGGCGACTGGGAAAAAAAGGGCGTTATCTCGGACTTCTAGCCGCCTTGATCTGCGGGTGGTTCGGGTCCATCTACAGTTAGATTGGAACGGCTCCAGAAAGAAGACCATGTTCATCCAGACGGAATCCACGCCAAACCCGGCGACCCTGAAGTTCCTGCCCGGCCGTGAGGTGATGGGAGATGGCGCTGTCGCCGATTTTCCGTCGCGCGAGGCGGCCCAGCGCTCGCCGCTGGCGCGTGCGCTGTTCGAGACCCCGGAAGTCGGGCGCGTCTTTTTCGGCGCCGATTTCATCTCGGTGACCAAGACCGACGGCGACTGGAAGCACCTGAAGCCCGCCATCCTTGGCGCGATCATGGAGCATTTCACGCGCGGTCTGCCGCTGGTCGAGGGCGCGGCCGAGGAGGCCGACGACGTTGAGACCGGCGAAGACGATGAAATCGTTGCACAGATCAAGGATTTGATCGAAACCCGGGTGCGTCCGGCCGTGGCGCAGGACGGCGGCGACATAATCTTCAAGGGCTTCGACGACAAAACGGGAATCGTCTTCCTGCACATGCGCGGGTCATGCGCCGGCTGCCCGTCCTCGACCATGACGCTGAAGAACGGCATCGAGAACATGTTGCGCCATTACGTGCCCGAAGTGAGCGCCGTCGAAGCGGTTTGATCCCAGGCCATTTTCTGCGACTTTTGCCCCGCATCGATTCGCTTGAAGGAGCGCGCCGTGTCACACGCCGTCAACGATGAATCACTCGACACGATCTTCCGCAACGCGCGCACCCACAGGCATTGGCAGGACAAGCCGATCAGCCCGGCGCTGCTGATGGCGATCTACGATCTGATGCGCTGGGGTCCGACCAGCGCCAATGTCAGCCCGGCGCGTGTTGCGTTCGTCGTCTCGAAGGAAGCGAAAGAACGTCTGAAACCGCATCTCGATGCCGGCAATGTGCGCCAGACGATGGAAGCGCCGGCCACCGCGATCGTGGGTTACGATCTCGATTTCGTGCAATATGTCCCCAAGCTTTACCCGCAAAGTCCGGGCGCCAAGGACTGGTTCAAGGACCCCAAGCACGTGGAGAAAACGGCGTTCCGCAACGGTTCCATCCAGGGCGGCTATTTCGTCGTCGCCGCGCGCGCCCTGGGACTCGACTGCGGACCGATGTCGGGCTTTAGCAACGAAGGCGTCGACCGCGAATTTTTCGCGGGCACGGCGGTCAAGTCGAACTTCCTGTGCAATCTCGGCTATGGCGACCCGGCGCATCTTCGCGAACGCGGCCCGCGTCTCTCTTTTGACGAGGCCTGCAAGATTGTTTGAGAGCGGACGATCGTGAAGATACTTGCCGTCGATACGGCGCTGGGCGCCTGCTCCGCCGCCCTTCTGGAAGACGATCATGTGCTCGCCGGCCGTTACCAGCCCATGGAGCGCGGCCATGCCGAAGCCTTGGCGCCCATGGTTCAGGCCGTGATGAACGAAGCAGGCGAGACGTTTTCCGGCTTGGACAGACTTGCCGTAACGGTCGGACCGGGAACATTCACCGGCCAACGCGTCGGTCTTGCCTTCATGCGCGGCCTGCGCCTGGCGCTCGGCACGCCGCTGTCGGGCATCACGAGCCTCGCGGCCATGGCCGAACAGGCCCGCATCGAATCCGGGGTCTCGACCGCGGCGGCAATTCACGACGCGCGCCGAAGCGAAGTCTATCTCGAAATCGTCGGCGAACGCGTTTCGCTGAGCGCCTGTCTGGAGACCTTCGACGTTGCCCAGTCCGTGCTCGGCGGCATCGATGCGAAAATGGTCCTTGCCGGCACCGCCGCCGCACGCATGGCTGAGGCCTTGCAGACTTCGGGCGGAACGGTGCAGCTTTCCGGGATCGTTGCACCGAACGCGATCTGGGTCGCCCGTCTTGCGGCACGACTCCCGCCGACCGGAAGCGTGCCGCGTCCGCTTTATCTGCGTGTCCCGGACGCCAAGCTGCCAGCAGCCAGGTCATGAAGACGGCCGTGCTTACCCATTCTTGCGACGTGGACATCCTCGCCCGCCTGCATGCGGCTTCTTTCGCGGACGCGTGGAGCGCCGAGTGGATAGGCGGACTCTTGGCGCAGGCCGGCACATTTGCGTGTCTGACAGACGGCGAAGACGGTGGGTTTATCCTTGCGCGCGCCGCCGGGGGCGAGGCCGAAGTCCTGACGCTTGCGGTTATGCCTGCGGCGCGACGACGCGGTATCGGCACGAATTTGATGCGCGCGGCCGCTCATCAGGCCCACCAAATGGGGGCGGAGGCCATGTTTCTGGAGGTCGGCGAAGCCAATGAAGCCGCTAAAGCACTGTATGCACGGCTTGGTTTTGCCGAAGTGGCCCGCCGTCGGGGCTATTACAGCGACAAAAACGGAGGCAAGGGGGATGCGATCATTTTGAGTGTGAAACTTCCCCTGATTTAGCTGTAAGCTCCGTGAACTCGACTGGAATCACCCTAATGGAGCAAGGGGAAAACGTGACAAGGATCGAGAAACTTTGCGTCGACAAAGGGCTGCGAATGACCGAGCAACGCCGCATTATCGCGCGCGTGCTGTCGGATGCGGCTGATCATCCCGATGCGGAAGAACTCTATCGCCGCGCCGCGGCGTTGGATCCGCATATTTCCATCGCCACGGTCTATCGCACGGTGAAGCTGTTCGAAGACGCCGGCATCCTGGAGCGGCATGACTTCCGCGACGGACGCTCCCGCTACGAGGAAATTCCCGAATCCCATCACGACCATCTGATCGATGTGCATTCGGGCAGCGTCATCGAGTTCCGCAACGAGGAAATCGAACGCCTGCAGCGCCGCGTGGCGGAGGAGCTTGGGTTCGAACTCATCGACCACCGTCTGGAGCTCTACGGCGTTCCCAGGAAGCCGCGCTGACGATTCCCGATGCCCAGGCTGCGCGCGATCTTCATTCTCGTCACCTTTATGGTCGTGACGCTGGTTAGTATTCCCTGGCAGTTTCCGGCCGTCCGCTTCAAGCTGAAGCGCCGCAAGACCTTTCCTACCCGCTATCACAAGTTTCTGTGCAGGCTGTTCGGCGTCCGCATCATCGTGATCGGCAAACCGGTCCAGGATCGCGGCGTCCTGATGGTCGCCAATCATACCTCTTATCTGGACATCCTGATCCTGTCGGCTACGGCGCGCGTGTCCTTCATCGGGCGGCGCGATGTTTCGACTTGGCCGCTGTTCGGAACGCTGACCCGCTTGCAGGAGACGGTCTATGTCGACCGCGAAAAGCGCGCCAGAACCGGCGAGGCACGCGACATCATCCGCGACCGTCTGCATGACGGCGATGCGCTGGTGCTGTTTCCCGAGGGTACGTCGACCGACGGCAACCGCGTCGTCCCGTTCAAAAGCGCACTGATGGGCGCAACCGAAGCCGAGATTGGAACCGATGCCGCCGGCCGTCCGCAATATGTCCCGGTGCAGCCGGTTTCGATCTCCTATGTGGGAATCCACGGCATGCCGATGGGGCGCGAGGATCGTCCGCTCTATGCCTGGTACGGGGACATGGAACTTCTGCCGCATCTCTGGGAGATGCTGAAGGCAGGACCCCTGGACGTCATGGTCGAATATCACACGCCGATCACGGTCGACCGCGCGGGGGGCCGCAAGAAGATTGCCGCCCTGGCCGAGACAAGCGTGCGCGGCGGGCTGAGGCGAGCCCTGGCGGGCGGGCGGGCCGTTGCGAAGCGAGCTGAGCCCGGCGGCCTTCCTGCGGAATCCGCAGCCTGAAAGGTCCCGCTGTCGGGTTTTCTTGTGTTCTGCAGGCCTATCGCCGATAACCGCCGGTTATGAAGAAGCTCTTCATCAAGACCTATGGCTGCCAGATGAACGTCTACGATTCCGCCCGCATGGCGGATCTTCTGGCGCCGCTCGGCTATGGCCCGACCGACGCGCCGGACGAGGCCGACATGGTGATCCTCAACACCTGTCACATCCGGGAGAAGGCCGCCGAGAAAATCTATTCCGAGCTTGGTCGCATGAAGAAGTTGAAGGATGCCAAGCAACGTGCGGGCGGCGCGATGACCATCGCGGTCGCCGGCTGTGTGGCGCAGGCCGAGGGTGCGGAGATTCTCGCGCGCCAGAACGCCGTCGACCTGGTCGTCGGTCCGCAGTCCTATCATCGGCTGCCGGAGATGATCGCCAAACTCGCCCGCGGTGCGGGACATGCCCTGGAAACCGATTTTCCCGCCGAAGCCAAGTTTGATGCGCTGCCCGAAAACGATGCCGGCGCCGCACCCGCGGCCTTTCTAACGGTGCAGGAAGGTTGCGACAAATTCTGTAGCTTCTGTGTTGTGCCCTACACGAGAGGCAGCGAATTCTCGCGTCCCGTCATGCAGGTCGCCGCCGAGGCGGAAGGTCTCGTCGCCAAGGGCGCGCGCGAAGTCACGTTGCTGGGACAAAACGTCAATGCCTATCGCGGTCCCGGGCCGGACGGCGAAATTTGGTCTCTCGCCCAACTCATCGGCGCGCTTGCGCAGATCGAGGGACTGCAGCGGCTGCGTTATATGACAAGCCATCCACGCGACATGGGCGACGATCTCATCGCGGCCCATCGGGACGTTGAGGCCCTGATGCCGTATCTGCATTTGCCGGTTCAGTCCGGCTCCGACCCGATCCTGCATGCGATGAATCGTCAGCACACGGCGGAAGACTACCTCAGACTGGTCGAACGCTTCCGCGCGGCGCGTCCCGACATTGCGTTGTCCTCCGATTTCATCGTCGGCTTCCCCGGAGAGACGGACAAGGATTTCGAAGCCACCTTGTCGTTGGTGCGGGCTGTCGGCTACGCCCAGGCGTTCTCGTTCAAATACAGCGCACGGCCGGGAACGCCGGCGGCGGCCGCGCATAAGCAGGTTCCGGATGATGTGAAGAATGCGCGACTGCAGGCGTTGCAGGCGCTGCTGAGCGCGCAGCAGGACGCCTTTAATACGGGGTGCGCCGGGCGTATTCTGCCGATCCTGTTCGAGAAACCGGGACGAAAAGATGGTCAGGCCGTGGGACGGACGCCATATCTTCAGCCGGTTCATGTCGACGGCGCGGCGTCTTTGATCGGACGGATCGTCGATGTCCGCATCGAGGCGGTGCTTTCCAACAGCCTCAAAGGCGTGCTGACACGGCCCCTTGAAAAGGTCCTTGCGCATTGAGTGCCGCAAAGAAACGGACGCGCGAGGCGGTAACTCTCGAATTCCCCGACAATGCCGTCTTGGCCGGGCTGTCGGGGCCGCATCAGAAACATTTTGTCCGGCTGGAACAGAGGCTCGGCGTCCGCGTTGCCATGCGCGGCAATATCGTGGCCGTGGAAGGAGCAGCGCGCGAGCGCGCGGCCAGCGTGCTGCGCGCGCTCTACGCCAGACTGGAGGCGGGCGAGGTCGTGGGCACGGCCGAACTCGATTCGGAAATTCGCTTTTCGGGCGAAACGTCGGGCCATGATACGACGACAGGGCTTGGTTCGCCCGCGGTCAAGACATGGGCGGCGCATACCACGCGGACCCGCTCGCCCGCGCAGGCGGCCTATCTCGATTTGATGCGCACCCATCCCCTGGTTTTCGGCGTGGGACCGGCGGGAACCGGCAAGACCTATCTGGCAGCGGCCTTCGGCGCCCACCTGCTCTACGAACGGCGCGTCGAGCGGCTCATTCTTTCGCGTCCTGCGCTGGAAGCGGGCGAGCGTCTGGGATTTCTTCCGGGCGACCTGAAGGAGAAGGTGGATCCTTATCTGCGTCCGCTCTACGACGCCTTGTTCGAAGTGATGGGCGAATCCTGCATGAAGCTGATGGAGCAGGGCATCATCGAGGTCGCGCCCCTCGCCTTCATGCGGGGTCGAACGCTCAGTCGCGCTTTTGTCATTCTGGACGAGGCACAGAACTGCACAGCGACCCAGATGAAAATGTTCCTGACGCGCCTGGGCGAGGAATCGCGCATGGTAGTGACCGGAGATCCTTCGCAAAGCGATTTGCCGGGCGGACGAGCCGAAGGTCTCGACCAGGCCTTGTCGATCCTCGGCGATGTCGAAGGGGCGGCGGTGCCCCGCTTCAGCGAACAGGACGTCGTCCGCTACGCCCTCGTCACGCGCATCGTCGCCGCCTATAATGCCGCCGAAGATGCCGGAGGCGTGAATCGCACGCTGAAGCGGGCTGTGCGCAGAGGCGAAAGCAAGGGCGAAGATTGAGCATCACGCTCCTGATCCAGGATGAGAAATGGCGGAAGGCGCGAGGGTTGGGTGCGCGTCTGAAGCGTGCCGCCGCACTGGCGCTTGTGCGAGGGGGCGCCGATGCCGGCGCCTCGTTGACGATCCTGCTGACCGGCGACAAACACATGCAGGCGCTGAATCTGTCCTTTCGCGGCAAAGACGGCCCGACGAACGTTTTATCGTTTCCGGCGACAGTGAACTCCGGCAACTATCTGGGCGACGTCGCCGTCGCCCATGGCGTCACGGTGAAGGAAGCAAAGGAGTCCGGCAAGAGCCTGATCGATCATGCGACCCATTTGGCGGTGCATGGCGTTCTGCATCTTGTCGGTTTCGACCACGCGACCGCGCGCCAGGCAAAGGTTATGGAATCGCTGGAGACCGAGATTCTCAAGACACTTGGCATCGCTGATCCCTATCGGCGAAAGGCGGCATGACGGTCATGAGCGACGCCAAGCCCGTCATTCCCGCCGCCGATGAAAAGCCGCCGTCCCTGCTGAAGCGTCTCGCGCTTCTGCTGCGCGGCGACCACGCCGCTGCGGCGTTCCGTGAAAGCCTCGAAGAAGTCATCGAGGAAAGCGATCGGCAAAGTCCGGCATTGTCGGCGCCGGAACGCACGATGCTCGCCAATCTTCTCAAGTTCGGCGAGCTCCGCGTGAAGGACGTGATGGTGCCTCGCGCCGACATCGTGGCCGCGGAGGAGAAAACCCCGCTGACCGACCTTGTCTTGCTATTCCGGGAGGCGCAGCATTCGCGTCTGCCCGTCTACCGCGAGACACTCGATGACCCAACAGGTCTGGTGCATCTGAAGAGCGTTCTGGGATTGCTTGAAGCCGCCGGCGAAGGGCGTTTCAATCTTCCTGAAACGCCGATCGCCAAGATAAAACATGACATCCTGTTCGCACCTCCCTCGATGCCTGTCTTGGATCTGCTCTTGAAGATGCAGACTTCGCACACCCATTTGGCCTTGGTGATCGACGAATATGGCGGCACCGACGGGCTGGTTTCGATCGAGGATATTATCGAGGAGATCGTCGGAGACATCGCCGACGAGCACGACGAAGAAGCGCCGCACGCTCGCCCGGTCGCGGGCGGCGGCTTCATCGCCGACGCCCGCATCGACCTGGAAGACTTCAAGACCGAGACGGGTATCGAGTTTCCGCTCGATGAAACGCAGCCCGACATCGATACGCTTGGCGGGCTGGTCGTCTCGCTGTTGGGACGCGTTCCGCAGCGCGGCGAAATTGTCGCGCATCCTACAGGTTATGATTTCGAAGTTCTGGAAGCCGACGCCAGACGGGTCAAGCGCCTGCGCATTCGTCCGTTCGTGCCTGTCGCCGAAGGAAAGACGGGCACGGGCTGAGCGATGATTCCTTCTTTCAACAGGCTGGGAAGGCTTGTTCGCGGGCTAATCGGCTGGCGGCGCTTTTTGTTCGCCTTTACTGCTGGCGCGCTGTCAGCACTCGGATTTGCGCCGTTCGGACTGTTTCCCCTTCTGCTTCTTGGTTTCGCTGTCCTGGTCCTGCTTATAGATGGCGCGCAGGCACGGGCTCGCCCGGTCAGGTCCGCAGCCTTGGCGGGGTTTGCCTTCGGTTTCGGCCAGTTTCTCGTCGGCCTGCACTGGATTGCCTATGCCTTCATGGTCAATCCGGGCGCGCATGAGTGGCAGATTCCGTTTGTCGCGATTCTGTTTCCGGGCGGGCTCGCTCTGTTTATCGCCCTCGCGTGCGGTGTCGCCGCCATATTCTGGAGCGCCGGTCCGTCGCGGATATTTGTCTTCGCCGTATGTTACGCAGTGGCGGAATGGTTGCGTGGCCACGTTCTGACCGGGTTTCCGTGGAACATTGCAGCCTATGGATGGGGTGCCTCGCTCGGCGTCATGCAAAGTGCGGCGCTGTTTGGCTCCTACACCCTCACACTGCTGACAATCTTGTTCGGCGCCTCGCTGGCGGAATTCTTTCAATCGCGGCCGAAATGGATATTGCCCGCGGGGATGACCGCCCTGTTCACGGTTCTCTGGATTGGCGGAGAAGCGAGGCTGGCCGCGATGCCGACGGTGGATGTGCCGGGCGTGCAGTTACGGTTGGTTCAGCCCGATATTCCTCAAGCTGAAAAGGACGAGGGGCGTTATGCCCTGCGAAACTGGGAACGGCTGCTGTCGTTGAGCGTGAGGCGGGGGAAGTCCGTCCCCACAATCATCGTTTGGCCGGAGGCGGCGGCAGGATCTTATTTCTTGTTGGAACGCGGTCGCGGCGGGCAACTCGCGGCCTTCTCGGCGGCGGAACCTTATTTCTTTTTGGAGCGTGATCCGCGCGCGCTGAATCAGATCGCCATGTTGACCGCCCGCAATCGTGTCCTGATGACCGGCGCCCTCCGCGTGCAGCGCAACGAAGCGGGCGAGCTGCACTACTACAACAGTCTCTTCATTTTTGGTCGCGGCGGGAAATTACTGGCGACCTATGATAAATTTCACCTGGTTCCATTCGGGGAATATCTGCCCTTCGAAAAGACGCTCAACAAGTGGGGTCTGACCAAGCTCACGGGCATCGGCGGCAGCTTTGACCATGGCGATGGTCCGCATACGTATGATGTGCCCGGCGCTCCGCCGGCCGGTCCCCTGATCTGCTACGAGATACTTTTCCCGGACGAAGTTGTGGGCGCCAGCAGACCGGGCTGGTTCGTCAACGTCACGGACGACTCATGGTTTGGGCCCTGGGCGGGACCGTTGCAGCATTTGCTCGTGGCACGGATGCGCGCAATCGAAGAGGGCATCCCGGTCGCTCGTGCAGCCAATACGGGAATCTCCGCCATCATCGATCCGTTTGGACGAATCACGGCAGCACTTGGTTTGGATCGGCAGGGTGTCGTGGACGGGCGCCTTCCCGCAGCGATTGCACCAACGCCTTATTCGCGTTTCGGCGATGTGTGGTTCTGGCTATTCATTAGCACTAGCATGGGGTTGGCTTGGTTGTTTTCCAAAAGAAAATGACGCAAGGCGCGTGGCGGTCGTGTTTTAATCTTTTCGTTCTTGCGTCACTACGGATAAGGTCACCATCCCGAACGAAAATCATGTGATCACTCGTGCCAAAGAAACAAGCAAACCCAATCGACGGCCAAGTAGGAAGCCGCTTGCGCCTGCGCCGTATGATGATCGGCATGAGTCAGGAACGTCTGGGCGAGCTGCTCGGCTTGACGTTCCAGCAGGTGCAGAAATACGAGAAGGGCGTTAACCGAATTGGCGCCGGCCGACTGTTCGAGATCGCGCGCATTTTGGGTGTGCCGATCTACTATTTCTACGAGAGCGTGTCCGGCCCGACCCCCGGTTCACCCGGCTTCGCCGAGAATGAAACGCCGCCGGTGCTTGAGTTCGTGTCGAGCGGCGAAGGCTTGCAGCTGTCTCTCGCCTATATGCGGATCAAGGATCCCAAGGTACGCAAGCGGGTTCTCGATCTCGTCAAAAGCCTCGCCGACGACACGTTCACAAAGGACGAATAGCGGCTGACGCTACAGCGAGAGCCATTGCGCGGCGCGTGGGCGCAGCGCTGCGCCCGCATCGTGGCCGGCGCGTGCGGCCTCCGCCATCGGGCTGCTTCCGAGGGCGATCTGGAACGCAGTGTCGACGAACCCGCTTCCGTCGGGCGCCACGACCTCGCCGCGAAAGGAAAGCCGCGAGCCTGTGATTGTGGCGAGGCCGGCAATCGGCGTTCGGCAGGATCCGTCAAGCGCACCTTGAAAAGCGCGTTCGCAGGCCAGGGCAATCGATGTTTGCTGGGCGTCGAGCAGCGCGACCGGCGGCGCCGTGCGCCTGTAGGCCGTGCGGATCTCGATCCCCACCGCACCTTGCGCCAGGGAAGGCAGCCATTCGTCCGTATCCAGAACACAGGTGACGCGATCGGCAAGACCAAGCCGTTTCAACCCCGACATCGCCAGCAGGATCGCGTCCATTTCGCCGGCGGTGAGCTTGGCCAATCGGGTGTCGACATTGCCCCGCAACAGCACGCACTCGATGTCAGGCCGGGCGCGCAGCAGCTGCGCCCTGCGCCGCACCGAACTGGTGCCGACGCGCGCGCCCTTGGGCAGGTCGGACAGCGTACGCGCCGTTTTTGCGATCAGGACGTCGGCCGGATTCTCGCGCGGCAGCATCGCAGCGATACCCAGGCCTTCGGGTAGCGCGGTTGGTACGTCCTTCATGGAATGGACGGCCAGATCGACCGTCCCCCGGAGCAGCGCTTCCTCCAGCTCCTTGGTGAACAGGCCCTTGCCGCCGATCTCAGCCAGACTGCGGTCCTGGATGCGGTCGCCGGACGTGCGGATGATGATTGTTTCGATCGCAGCCTCCGCGATCCGCCCGGAGCGAACGAGGAGGTTGCGGACGATC
>DAIDUA010000192.1 GCA_027456965.1 Alphaproteobacteria bacterium
GAACAAAGTTTCGCATGTGGCAAGGCCGCATCAGTTGGGGCTCTTTTATTTCGGTTCGGCAGCGAGTTTGCTTGAGGTTCCGCGCTGGCGCCTCAAAGTCGGCTTGCCGACATATTGCGCAAGATCACGGCGTCGCGTCGCAGTGCCGTCATATCCTGACTGATGGCCAATTTCATTTTCAGGTGCCCGGCGACCAGCCTCAACGTCCAGCACCAAACGGATGATGACCCGGATATTTCCGAGAACGAGTATGTGGGGGTCATGTGCCCCGCCTGCACCAACATGCATTTGCTCAACCGAAATACCGGCAAGCTATTGGGCCAAGGTAAAGAATAGAGAGCTGTCTGCTTAGGTCCGCGCCCTCGTTGTCCCTGCATGCGGTTATTGGCCTGCGGGCCGCCGGGAATGATACCCGGCCCCTTAAATGTCAAATCGCATTCAAGTGCGACCCCTTTTCGCGTCCAAAAATGACCCCCTCTGACGGAGCCAAGACCGGCGTCGCGGAGCCCCACATAGCGGAGCAGAGCCGGTCTTGGCGGGCCGCGAATGGCGTGCAGGAGGTTATGCGCGGTTCTTGAAGCGCCAGCTGTCGTTGCCAGTCTCGATGATGTCGCAGTGGTGGGTCAGTCGGTCGAGCATGGCGGTCGTCATTTTGGCGTCGCCGAACACTTGCGGCCAATCGGCGAAGGCGAGATTGGTGGTGATCAGCAGCGAGGTGTTTTCGTAGAGTTTGCTGATCAGGTGGAACAACAACTGGCCGCCAGGCTGGCTGAACGGCAGATAGCCGAGTTCGTCGATGACGATGAGATCGTAGCGCAACAGCTTCTCGGACAACCGGCCACTACGACCGGCGGCCTTCTCCTGCTCCAACTGATTGACGAGATCGACCAGATTGAAGAAGCGTCCTCTGGCGCGGGCGCGAATGACCGCCGAGGCAACGGCGATGCATAGATGGGTTTTGCCGGTGCCGGTGCCGCCGATGAAGATCGCGTTACGCTTGGCGTCGAGGAAGCCGCCGGAGGCGAGTTCACGCACCAGCCCTTCATCGACAGGCGTGTCCGCGAAGACGAACTTGTCGATATCCTTGAGGACCGGGAACTTGGCGCCGGCGATGCGGTAGCTGATCGAGCGGGCTTGCCGGTGGGTGCGTTCGGCACGGATCAGACTGGCGATCAGCGGGTAGAGTTCATCGCGCCGGGCAAGGCCCTTGCCGGCGATCTCGTCGAAGCTGGCGCGCATGCCGTAAAGCTTGAGTTCGCTCATGGCCTCCAAAATCTCATGGCGTTCCATCAGGCGATCTTCCTTATGCTGTCGTAGCGGCCACAATCGGCCGCGGGTTCGATCTTCAGGCGCAGCGCGTCGGGCGTTGTGATGCTGGGCGGCGGCGTTGGCTGCCGCCGGCGCGCCAGCACGGTCAGGATCACATCGCCACTGGCGAGGCCCGCTTCCAGCGCTTCGGCGCAGGCGCTTTCGCCCGCTGCGAGCCCGTGATCGAGTACCGCGCCTAACACCTTGACGAACTGTCTGTCCCCGTCGGCGTGTTGCTTCAGTTTGGCGCGGACCTGGGTCAACGCAGGCGGCAGAGCCCAATCCTTGAACGGCGCGCCGTTGCGCAAGGCGCCGGGCTTCTTCATCAGTACCGGCAGATAATGCCAGGGATCGTAGATGATCTGGTCACGCCGGAAGTGGCGCGGATGGTCGGCGACCGTCTCGTCGCCCAGCAATACGACAATCCGTTCGGCATGGGAGCGCACCAGAACCATCCGGCCGGCAGCGCGCGCATCGACGCTGTAGCGATTGTGATCGGCCATGATCAGGCAAGTGGTGCTGGCCCTGACGGCCTTCTCGACGAACCCGTCGAAAGGGCCGCGAAGCTCCATCAGGCTCGCGCGTTCTTCCTGGAACACATCCCAGATCGGTCGATCCTTGAACTCCGGATGCTTGGTTCGTTTGGCGTAGGCGATGCACTGATCTTCCAGCCACGCATTCAGCTCGGCGAGACTCTTGACCCGAGGCTTCGGCCGGAACATCTGGTCACGCAGATTGCCAACCTGGTTTTCGACCTGACCTTTCTCCCATCCCGAGGCGGGCGTGCAGGCCACCGGTTCGATCAGATGGTGCGAGCACATTTGCAAAAAGCGGCGGTTATATCGGCGCGCCTTGCCGACGAAGATCGCCTCGACCGCCGTCTTCATGTTGTCGTAGATGCCGCGCCGGCAAACCCCGCCATAGAACCGGAACGCCTTGTCGTGCGCGTCGAATACCAGCTCCTGCGTTTCGCGGAAGTAGACGCGCACAAACGGCATGCGGCTGTGCGACAGCTTCATGTGCGCCGCCTTGACCGTCAACGGCAGGCCCGCAAGCGTGATTGTCTCGTGGCTCCAGTCGAACTGGTAGGCTTCCCCAGGCGCAAAGCTCATCGGCACATAGGCATGAACCGGAACCCGGGCGCGCTCGTCGCGCCAGGACTTGACGAAGCGATGCACGCTGTCGTGCGCGCCGTCATATCCGCGCCCACGTAATTCTTCGAACAGCCGCTGCGTCGAGCGGCGTTCCCGCTTCGGCAGATTAGCTTCCGTTCCAAGGATCTCCGTCAGAGCCTCGACCCAGTCGCCAAGCTTAGGCGTCGGCTGAACGCCCCGCGCGTATTTGAACTCGGTCTTGTGGCCCCGAATGACCTTGCGCACCGTCGCGCGCGATACCGAAAGTGTGCGCACGATCTCCTTGATGGAGCGGTCCTGCTCGAAATAGGCGCGCCGTATCTCGCCGATCTTGTCCACGCCAATCATCCCCATCAGCCCTTCCCAGCCGACTGAGGCCAAAAGGAAGGACGCTGACACACAACGTCAAAGGGGGTCTTTATTGGACGCGAAAATCGCCCCTCAGGGGGTCATTATTGCAAGCGAATTTACATAGATTCCGGTCCAATTGTAAACTTGGGTCGCCATCGGCGCCGGGGCGTAAGCCTTGGCCGGCAAATCGGCCGCATTTGCCGAAACAGCGGCGTTCGTCAGCAACACTAGGGCTGCTGATCCTATGTATTTGGAAAAAGCATTCATGATGATCCCCTATTTTGCAATTTCAGTTTAGAGGCG
>DAIDUA010000193.1 GCA_027456965.1 Alphaproteobacteria bacterium
GGAGATCCGGCCGTCGGTGAACTTGATGCCGGAGAACTGCGTGTCCGTGGGCAGCGTCACCGAACTGGTGCCGCTCTTGGTCTCACCCTTGCCGAGGGCCCAGTTCGGCCGCCCCTCGGCGTTGACCTCCAGGGCGATGACCGGGTGATCGAGGATGATCTGGTCGACGACCACATGCCCGGTCAGGAGGGGCAGGAAGTGGATCGCGAGCCTGATGTCGCCGACGCTCACCATGGCCGCGGCCCGCCCGCCCGGCATGTTGGCGAAGGTCACCTTCTCGGCCTTGAGACCGAATTGGGGGAACAGCATCAGACGCATCGGCCCGTCGATGCGCAGCGTGCGCCCCGTGGCGCTTTCCGCGGCGCTCTCGATGCGGCCGCGATAGGCGTCGACCGGCACCAGGAAGGGAAGGAGCAGGACCACCGCGATGACGGCGGCAAGGGCGATGAGCGAATAGCGCAAAGTCTTGTTCATGGTCCGCGATCATATCCATGCCCGTGCCCGGCGCCACCCTGGCGGCTGTTCGGGGGCGGGGCGAAAACCAGCCGCAAGCCGTCACGTCCCGGTCATCCCCGGGCAATGCAGTGGCCGGCCGGGAATGAACCTGACGGCGCGTCTGCACCTTGCTTTTGAAGACCTTGAATCTTAGGTTCCGGCCCCTTGGCCATGCAGCTGTAGCTCAGTTGGTTAGAGCGCCGGATTGTGGATCCGGAGGTCGGCGGTTCGAACCCACCCAGCTGTACCAAGGTTTTATCCAGAAATATCAATTAGTTAATTGTTACAACCGACGTCCGAATGGAAGTTGAAGTTAGAGTAGGCTCTTCGGTAGACGCGAATGTGTGCGTGGTCGAAGTGGTACCCACTTTGGGCCTCGCAAGGCCGGTCAAGACGGCTTTCATCGGTGGCCGGTCAAGGGGGGGCTATAGGCCGACACCCCTCTTCGGTTCTCATTGACGGTAAGTCTGTAGTTCCGTGACGGCAAAGCCCGTTCAGGACAATTCATGCGCTCGCATATGCGACAACTTACGCCTATGGGCGTAATGATTTGGGGATCGTCGAGCTTCAATCCGTCTGCATAGACGATGTCGCGCGCGTAGGATAGAGGACAACCCAACCCAATCGCCAATCGAGTAACGCGCGTATCATAGGGGCGAGACCGGGTGTGGCTGCCGATCGGGTTGATCGTGCGCGCCACGCAGAAGTAGGAAGCCTCATCCGGCATCTGGCTGACCTGCACACGAAGCATTCCGGGCGTTGCAAACGCATCGTAGACATTCCACCGTGGGCATGCCGCGCCAAAGCGCGCGATGTTGATGCCGGAGCCGCTATAGCGCTTCGAAATGTTGCCTGCGACGTCGACCCGAATGAGGTGGAACGGGACGCCCTCGGCTCCGGGCCTCTGCAACGTCGTCAACCGATGGCAGACTTGTTCAAAGCTCGCGCCGAAGCGGTGTTGCAGGACTTCAAGTTCGTGGCGTGTTCCGCGTGCCGCCTCTTGGAACCGCGCATATGGCATCATGACCGCGCCCGCGAAGTAGTTCGCAAGCGCTATGCGAGCCAACTGGTCGGCTTCCTGCGTCGTAAATTTTCCGCGTGCAGCAAGTGCGTCAATCTCGTTGCTCCATCCAAGCAGCGCAATTTGATAGGCCAACTGGAAGCTGCGACTTGGCCGCGGCAGCATTTCAGAGAGGCGAAGCTGGCGTTGCAGCGGCCGATATTCCCGCAGTGTGTTTTCCATCGCCTCGTTCGGCAAGACTGCGACATCGACGGCAAATCGCGCCGCCAGTACCGCCACCAAACCCTGGAAGAGGTTTTCCAGGGACAGTTTGTGGTCCTCCCATAGCGTTTCTGCCGCCAATTCGAGACTGTGGAAGTAGTTGTTGCTGAGCTGAAGAAAATCCGTGACCTCCTCGGAAGGCATGCCCGTGGGAATCGCTGTCAGGTCCCCGACTTCGGAGTCCGCATCATCGGCGTACTTGCTTTCCGGATTCCTGGATGGCGCTCGCGCTCCTCGCGCCGCTTGGTAAAGCGTGAGGAGTGCGCGTCCAATTGCGGGAGATACGCCCACCAGTTCTTTGACGTCAGCTGCTTTGATGCCATGGACGTCAAAAAGCGGGTCAGAAAGGGCCTCCATCAATTCCGACAACAGCCGCGGCTCATCGTCCGAATTGAACAGATCGACGTTGATCGAAAAGCGCTGCACAAGCTTTAAAAGAACCGAGGCCGTGACCGGCCTTTGGTTGTGTTCGAGAAGATTGAGATAGCTCGCGCTGATCTCCAGCTTCTGCGCCATTTGAGCCTGTGTGAGTCTGTGTTCCTGGCGCAGACGGCGAAGTTTTGTCCCGAGGCGGGTTTCCATTTTTCGATACCGACATGATTTACAGTTTGACAGATTTACTTAGTAGTGAAGTTTTGTAAATGCCATATTTATCTCGTATATTCAATATGTTATTGCATGTTTGTAGGTTTTTCTAACTATTACTCGCTGCAGTCCAAATTACACGGAGCCAGCGAATGCAAACAGCAGCGTCTATACCCGACCGTTTTGTTGGGATTCAGCGGGACTATACGTCCGCCGATGTCAGCCGGCTCAAGGGGACCGTGAGGATTTCCCATACGCTTGCAGAGAACGGCGCGGCCCGATTGTGGGCTCTTCTTCATTCCAAATCGTTTGTCCGCACCCTGGGCGCAACCACGGGAAACCAGGCGATGCAGATGGTCAAAGCAGGGCTGGACGCGATTTACGTGTCCGGCTGGCAGGTGGCCGCCGACGCCAACAACGCCGGGGAAATGTATCCGGACCAGAGCCTGTATCCCTGCTCAAGTGTCCCGGAGGTCGTCCGTCGCATTAATCGGACATTCCTCCGCGCCGATCAAATAGACCACATCGAGGGGCGAAAGGCCGCCAACTGGTTCGTTCCGATCATCGCCGATGCCGAAGCCGGATTTGGCGGCCCACTCAACGCATTCGAGTTGATGAAGGCGATGATTGAAGCTGGCGCGGCAGCTGTGCATTACGAAGACCAGCTCGCCTCGGAAAAGAAATGCGGGCATCTGGGCGGCAAAGTGTTGGTCCCCACGCGGACCTTTATCCGGACGCTCAATGCCGCCCGGCTGGCCGCCGACGTCATGGGAGTCGACACGCTGTTGATCGCGCGTACGGACGCCCATTCGGCTCAGCTGATTACCAACGATTCCGATCCGTGCGATTACGCTTTTCTGAACGGGGAGCGGACGCCGGAGGGGTTCTTCCGGCTGCGAGCCGGCACCGGCATTGCGCATGCGATCGCGCGGGGAATAGCCTTCGCTCCCTATGCCGATCTGCTCTGGTGGGAGACCTCCGAGCCCGACCTTGGAGAAGCCCGGGAGTTTGCCGAAGAAATACACCGGCGTTTCCCAGGCAAGTTGCTCGCCTACAATTGTTCGCCGTCGTTTAATTGGCGTGCAAAGCTCGATGCGCTTGCATTGGGCTCGTTTCAGGAAACGCTCGCCGAAATGGGATACAAGTTCCAGTTCGTGACGTTGGCGGGATTCCACAGCCTCAATTATGCGACGTTCCAGTTGGCGCGCGACTACAGCCACCGCGGCATGGCGGCCTACTCGGATCTGCAACAGAGAGAATTCGCGGCAGAACCACTGGGCTATACCGCAACGCGTCACCAGCGCGAAGTCGGAACCGGCTACTTCGATGCTGTTGCCATGGCCATCTCCCAAGGAAGCAGCAGCACGACGGCGATGGCGCATTCAACGGAGACCGCACAATTTGCCGGCGCAGATCGTCATCGGCGGGACCTGCAGAATTGAGGTGTTCGCGCTCTCGTAACAGCAGTCGCCGTGACGGAAGCCCGGCGGTGGTGCGGGCACGACATCGCTTGCGATTTCTGTTCCAGAGCAAAGTGAAGGGAAATGGAAGATGACCACGCGACGGGTGCGTCGACGCCGGCTCAAGGTGGCCGCTGTTCTACTCGACTTCATCAATGATGAGGTGCTGCCGGCAATCGATCTGTCCGAAAGCGATTTCTGGACCGAATTTGACGCAATCTTGCACAGGCTGGCACCGGAGAACAAAGCGCTTCTCGCTCGCCGAACTCAATTGCAGGCCAGGATCGACGCCTGGCATCGCGCTCACAGGCAGCAACCGTTCGACTTGGCTGTCTATAAGGCATTCCTTGGAGAGATCGGTTACCTCGAGCGGGAAGGCGGTGAGTTTTCCATCGATACCGATCAACTTGATCCGGAAATGTCGACCGTCGCCGGCCCGCAATTGGTCGTTCCGGTGATGAACGCCCGTTTTGCGCTGAATGCGGCCAACGCGCGTTGGGGCAGCCTTTACGATGCCATCTACGGCAGCGACGTCTTGGCGGGCGCCGTTCCAAGAGGCGGCTATGATCCGGCGCGCGGAGCCGCCGTCGTCGCATTCGTGCGCGAGTTTCTGGACAAGTCGGTACCGTTGACTGTCGGATCTTACAGCGACGCAAGAACCTTTGAGATCAAAGACGGCCAACTTCTGGTCACTTTGGCCGACGGCTGCCGCACCACCTTGTCGGATCGGCGGAAATTCGCCGGCTATCTCGGGACCACCGCATCGCCGGCATCCATCTTGTTCGTCAATCACGGATTGCACATCGAAATCTGCGTCAATCACGAGCATCCGATTGGACGCAATGATCCCGCCGGGGTGTGCGACGTCATTCTCGAATCGGCGATGACCACAATCATGGATCTTGAAGATTCGATTTCCGCGGTCGATGCGGAAGACAAGACCGCCGCCTATCGCAACTGGCTGGGGCTCATGAAAGGCACGCTTTCTGCCCGGTTTGAAAAGGGCGGGCGGATGATGACGCGCCATCTCGATAAGGACAGGCATTATCTTGGACCCGCGGGAGTGCCGTTCTCCTTGCCCGGACGTTCGCTGATGCTGGTGCGCAATGTTGGCCATATGCCGACCACGGACTCGATCCTGCTCGACGGCGATATTCCTGCCCCGGAGGGAATCGTCGATGCGATGATCACGAGCGCTATTGCGCTCCACAACCTTCACCATCGGCGCGACAACTCCCGGCGGCCGAACTCCGCGACGGAGTCGATCTACATCGTCAAGCCCAAGATGCACGGATCCGAAGAGGTCGCTTTTGCGGACAGTTTGTTTGACCGTGTGGAGGATGCGCTGCATCTCAAGCGGCATACGATCAAGATCGGCATCATGGACGAGGAGCGCCGGACCTCCCTCAATCTCAAAGAGTGCATCCGGGCGGCGAGGCATCGAATTGCGTTCATTAACACCGGGTTCCTGGATCGGACTGGGGACGAAATCCATACGTCGATGGAGGCCGGCCCGATGATCCGCAAGAACGACATGAAAAACACGCGTTGGATCAGGGCCTACGAAGACCGCAGCGTCAGGATCGGTTTGCTCTGTGGCCTAGGAGGGCGCGCCCAGATCGGCAAGGGAATGTGGGCGATGCCAGATCGGATGGCAGACATGTTAGCCCAGAAGGCCGCCCATCCGCAGGCGGGCGCCAGCACGGCTTGGGTCCCGTCGCCGACGGCAGCGACGCTTCATGCACTGCACTACCATGAGGTCGACGTTGGCGCGCGACAGGCTGCACTCGAAAGCGCACCGTGCGATTTGCTGGACGACCTCTTGTCGATTCCGTTGACCGACGGCGACGCTTTGCTGAAGAGCGATATTCAACAGGAACTCGAAAACAACATACAAGGAATCCTCGGGTATGTGGTGCGTTGGATCGACCAGGGGATCGGGTGCTCGAAGGTTCCGGACATCAACGGCGTTGCGCTGATGGAGGACCGGGCTACGCTGCGTATTTCCAGTCAGCACATAGCCAACTGGTTGCGGCACAACATCTGCACGCGAGAGCAGGTGCTGGCGACCGCGCAAAAAATGGCGAAGGTCGTCGACGGCCAGAATGCCGACGACAAGAACTACCGCCCAATGTCGGTTGATTTCGACGGCAGTGTTGCTTTCCAGGCAACTTGTTCTTTGATCTTTGACGGATGCAGGCAACCGAACGGATATACCGAATTGATACTGCATCGGTTCCGCGCCGTGGCAAAAAAAAACATACACAAGCA
This sequence comes from Alphaproteobacteria bacterium, assembly GCA_027456965.1. GTDB lineage: Bacteria > Pseudomonadota > Alphaproteobacteria > Micropepsales > Micropepsaceae > Rhizomicrobium. The sequence continues at coordinate 6,094 of DAIDUA010000193.1, forward strand.
GTCGGCGCCGGGAGGAGGGTCGGCTCGGACGGTGTGACTTCCTGGTTACCCACAGAGGCCGCGGCACCAAAAGTCTCGTGATTCAAAGGCTGGCAGCGGCCGGACTGGACGCTGCCAGTCTCCGTCATGACGAATCTCTCATCACGGCCCTTGCACGGGCCGATGCTTGGTTGCGGACAAATTTACGCCGGCAAGGTCGGGAGGCCCGAGAACTTGTCCTGCCCCATTGAGCACGGCCGAAAATACATTCGCAGGGTATTGAAGGTCGCGTTCTTTGCTCCGCATAACGGAGGTCGAGCCAATTGGCATATGACCGAATGACGGCCGCTATGTTGCGGAGCACCGTATTAGACAAATCGAGAAACATAGCTTGCGAACGCCAGCAGATGATCAACCAGATCGTCGCGCGAACCCAAGGGTAAAATAAGTGCTTCGACGTGAGTGTACTTCAACTCCTGTGAAGCAGGGCCAAGATATGTACGCATCGCCAGCGGTCTACAGCTCTCAACTACGCGGCGATAGAATTTGAAATTCCTCTCCGCAAACATTGGTGCTTCGCTCCCGATATCGCTAAGCCGGCGCTTATGCATCGGAACACGAAGGGCCCGGGCTATGGCGTCGCCGACGACTCGAAGCTCAAAATCGGTGCCACCCTCAATGACTCTGATCAGCATCATATGACTCAAGGCGTTTCCAACGTCCCGTACGTTGATAAGGTGGCGCGCCGGAAAACACTTTGTGCCGCGGAGCGATAGCCAGTAGCTGGCGCCGAAGCGGACGACTGGATTCTCCAATTGCTCCGGCGTTATGAATTCCGTCTCGGCCGGATCGAGGCGGAATTGCGATTGCGGAGGCGTCGGTATCGACTGCCCCTCTGATTTGCGCATCGATTTCACCTAAGTGTCCTCGCACGAAGGTTTTCCTTGTCGGCGACCCAAGGGCAGGGTTCATCGCTTCGTGCGACGGCTAGCATAGCAGATATTCATCCACTCGATAGTGAGTATTGACACGGCACGTGGGGCGGCTGCATGGTGACTGGAAAAATCGGCGCTACGATCGATTTCGATAACAGGGAGGGGTCTTGTGCCCAAACATGCCGTCGCGCGAGTGGCTGCGCAGAATACAACTACTGGGCGTATTTCAGCCTTAGGGTCGCTTTCTGCCGGTCAACACCTCAGCGACGGCGGCTGAGCGATGGCAAACCAGAAATCCCCAACGCCGTTAGACCAGAGCGGGCAAGTCGGTCATTCGCCGATAGCGCAGCCAGTTCCTCCCGGATCGCGCGCCGGGATCGTCCTTGGCATGCTGTGCCTTGTGTATGTCCTGAACTTTCTGTGCCGGCAGCTGCCAGCCATTCTCGGGAAGCAGATCGAAGACAGTCTGCATCTCACCGACGGCCAGTTTGGGATGATCACCGGCCTCTACTTCGCGATGTTTTACACCTTCATATCCATTCCGATCGGCTATCTGGCCGACAAGACCAGCAGGTCCAAGATTCTGGCGCTGGCGTGCGCGATCTGGAGCGGCGCAACGATGGCTTGCGGCTTCGCGATCGGCTATGTGCAGTTTGCCATCAGCTTCGTGGTCGTTGGCTTCGGCGAAGCCGGCGGCGTTCCGCCGTCCTACGCGATCATCTCCGACTATTTCCCTCCCAGCCGCCGCGGAACGGCGCTTGGTATCTTCAACCTCGGGCCGCCGATCGGCGCAGCGCTGGGCGTGGCCTTTGGCGCTTCCATCGCCGCCGCCTACGGTTGGCGCGCCGCATTCATTTCTCTCGGCGCCGTCGGCATTTTTGCGGTGCTGGGGATTCTCTTTATCGTACACGAACCCCCTAAGGGCGGTTTGGATTCCCCGGACGCGATGGCCACGGGCAAGGCGGGCTTTTGGTCGACCTTGGTGAACTTCTGTACGAAGCCTTCGCTCCTGCTTGCCGCGTTTGCGAGCGGCGCCACCCAGTTTGTCACCTACGGTATGGGCTATTTCGTCGTCATCTTCCTCTTGCGTGAAAAAGGGATGACGCTCGACCAGGTCGCCATCTATTACGCGTTGGTCCTTGCCATCGCGATGAGCGGGAGCATGTTCGTTTCCGGTCGCTTGCTCGACTGGTTCACCAAGCGTTCGAAACAGGCCTACGCCCTGCTTCCCGCCATAGCGCTTGTTTTTGCCATTCCATTCTATATCGGGTTTGTCTGGGCGCCCGTCTGGAGCACGGCCTTGCTCTTCCTCTCCGGCACGATGTTCCTGAACTATTTCTATCTCACGTCGGCCGTGACGCTGGTTCAGCAGGAAGTGCGGCCGGATCAGCGCGTCATGTCGGGCGCTTTGCTGTTGCTGGTGATGAATTTTATCGGCCTCGGCCTCGGCCCCACCTACGTCGGCGCGGCCAGCGACTACTTCCACGCAAACCACCCCCATCACGCGCTGCAACTCGCCCTTTACACGCTCGTGCCATTCTACGTCATGGCTATTGTGCTCTTCCTATGGCTGGCGCGCGTCCTTCGACGCGAGGGCCGCAAAGCTGGAGAAACTGCCCGATGATCTTGCTTCGTCGTTTACTTGTCTGGGGCGCGGCCGCCGCCTTTCTCGCGCAGTCACCTTCCTATTGTGCCGGTCTTGCCGGCGCGGCGCCGTTCGGTCCGGTCGTCGATGCTCCGGCCGGCCGGGTGGAGGGACTGACCGAAGGCACACTGCACGTTTTCAAGGGTATTCCGTACTCGTTGCCGCCGGTGGGGGCGCGGCGCTGGCGTCCGCCCGCGCCGATGCCGGCGTGGTCAGGCGTGAGAAAGGCAACCGAGTTCGGGCCCGCGTGCTTCCAGCCCAAGCCCATGCAGCCGAACCTCTACACGGTCGATCTGGGGCGCATGAGCGAGGATTGCCTGACCCTGAACATCTGGGCTCCTGCAGACGCGCGCAATGCGCCGGTCTTCTTCTGGATCCACGGTGGCGCCCTGTGGGGAGACGCGAGCAAGGATCCGCTTTATGACGGCGCCCGCATCGCCACCCGCGGTCATGTCATCGTGGTGTCGATCAATTACCGGCTGGGCGTGCTCGGTTGGCTGGCCCATCCCGAACTCAGCGCCGAGTCGCCGCTGGGCATCTCGGGCAATTACGGCCTGCTTGACCAGATTCAGGCGCTCAAATGGGTCAAACACAACATCGGCGCCTTCGGCGGCGATCCCGCAAAGGTAACCATCGTCGGCGAATCCGCGGGCGGCCTCAGCGTCATGTACCTCATGGCGTCACCAGAAGCGCGCGGACTGTTCTCGAAGGCGATCGCGGAAAGCTCGTACATGATCTCCACTCCGCTGCTGAAGGAGAGCAAGTATGGAGCGCCGTCCGCCGAGCAGAGCGGTCTGGCGTTCGCCAAGTCGGTCAACGCGCCGAACCTCGCAGCCCTGCGGGCCATGGACCCGGGCGTTCTGACCGAGGACGCGGCGGCGGACCGCTTCGCCCCGTTCGCAGCAGTGGACGGACACGTACTCACGCACCAGATCACCGAGACCTTCGCTAGGTGCGAAGAGGCGCCGGTGCCGATCCTCGCCGGCTTCAACAGCGGCGAAATCCGCTCGCTCAGGATCCTGGCGCCGCAGCCGCCCGCGTCGGCGGCCAAGTACGAAAGCGTCATCCGCAGCCAGTATGGGGATCTCGCCGACGCGTTCCTGCGGCTCTATCCCAGCACCAACATGGAGGAGAGCATCCTGGCGACGACGCGCGACATGCTGTACGGCTGGAGCGCGGAGCGCCTCGTCCGGCAGCAGACCGCGCTCGGCCAGCCGTCCTATCTGTACTTCTGGGATCATGGCTACCCGGCCGCCGACGAGGCCCACCTGCACGGCTTCCACGCCAGCGAGTTGCCTTATGTGTTCGGCAACTTCGAGGGTACGCCGCCGCTGTGGCCCAAGGTGCCGGACACCGCGGAACAGAGAACGCTCTCCGATGCGATGATCGGGTATTGGACCAGCTTCGTCCGCACGGGCCGGCCGCAGGCCGCCAACGAGCCCGATTGGCCGGCCTACGGATCGACGAGTGCCTACA
>DAIDUA010000194.1 GCA_027456965.1 Alphaproteobacteria bacterium
GAGATGGGAAAGCTGGGCGCGGTCGCCGCCGGTGCACAACGTGAAGAGATCGCGGGCGATGGGAAGTCCCGTCTGGCGCAAGGCACGGATCGCCGCGCGCCTTCCGCATCGTTGCGAAGCGCACACGGCGCCGGTCGCGTAGCTGGTCCCTGCCCCGCTGACGGGATTGGTCGGCCGCTGCGCACCGCTGCGTCAACCTCGACGCCGGCCGCCGGCGCCGCTTAACCCTATGAGACCGCCGGCCGAGTTCCCCGTCGCATCCGTCTTGGATTCTCGATTGATGCGCCGGAGGGAGGCCGCTATAACCCCGGCCCATTAACCGGCTCACCTTGCGAAGGAGTGTGCATGGGTACCCAACTTCCGCCTGGCTACAAGCCGTCGGAAAGCGAACCCTTTATGAACGAGAAGCAGCGCGAGTATTTTCGCCGCAAACTTCTCAGCTGGAAAGACGACATCCTGCGCGAGAGCCGCGAGACGATCCAGAACCTGCAGGCCGAAACCGTGCCGCATGCCGATCTCGCCGATCGCGCCTCCACCGAAGCCGAGCGCCAGCTCGAACTCAGGACCCGCGATCGCCAGCGCAAGCTGATCGCCAAAATCGACGCGGCGCTGCGCCGTATCGAAGACGGCGCCTACGGCTTCTGCGAGGAGACGGGCGAACCGATTTCGCTCAAGCGGCTCGACGCCCGCCCGATTGCGACACTTTCGATCGAAGCGCAGGAACGGCACGAACGTCGCGAGAAAGTCTATCGCGACGACTGACACCGGGAATTCCGATATCTTAAGTGAACAAGGTGTGCAGGCCGAGCCCGCGCACCTTGTTTGTTTGTGGCGCTACCACGGCATCAAGATGTCGTAGAGCTGGCTGCCGAGCCGCGGCTGCTGCACGTCGCTGATCGTACCCCGCCCGCCGTAGGAGATTCGCGCTTCGGCGATCTGCGTCAGGTCGACGGTGTTGTCGCTGGTGATGTCCTCGGTGCGCACGATGCCCGACACCTGCAGGTCGCGCAGTTCGCCGTTCACCCGCACCTGCTGATGGCCCGAGATCACCATATTGCCGTTGGGCAGGATCTGTGTGACCAGCGCGGCCAGCGTTAGGTTGATCTGTTCCGAACGGTTGACCGAACCGGCGCCCACGTTCGACGTATCGGAGCCCATGCCTACAAGCTTCGACGGATCCATCGACGACGGCAGGGCTTTCTCCAGGCCGAAGAAGTTCGTGAGATTGGCGTCATCGGAATTGGTGCGCGAGCGGGTCGTCGTGTTGGAGATTTTCGCGGCGTCGGCCACGGAAATGTTCACCGTCAGGATATCGCCGACGCGGCTGGCGCGCGGATCGTGGAAGAAGCTGCGCGCACCGGGCTGCCACAGCGAATCCGCGGAACGCGGTTCTTCCGGCGGAGGCGGCATGGGTACGGAGACCGGCACGCGGCGGTCCGTAATCGGCGCTAGCTTGGGATTGCTGCCGAGCTCTTCCAACCGCTGAACCGTGCTGCAGCCCGCCAGCAGACTGGCGGTACCGAGAATGAGAAGCGCCCTGAAGGGTGTCATGGGTCGAAATCCCCGTTACGGCTGGTTGCTGGCAAGGACTGGCGTCGACGTCACCGTGGTGCCGACGCTGAGCGCGCGCACTTGGCCGGGGCCGATGACGATGGCGCTGATCTGGCGGAACGAGACAGGATTCTGCACCGTCACGGTTTCGCCCATGCCGCCTTCGCTCATGGCGCGTCCGACGGCGGTCAGCTCGATACCCGGCGCTTCGAAGGTCATGGTCACCGTCGAGCCCTTGGCGACCAGCGTCGGCGGATGCACATCGTCCTCGCGCACACCCTCACCGGCGCGCAGCAGGCGGCGGGCGGCCATGCCGACGAGATCCTTCATCGACGTGACGGTGTTGAACATGGTGTTGTCGGCCACGGTCTTGTAGGTGAGATCCGACGGCTGGATGGTCTCTCCGCGCGCGATGTCGTGGTTGGGAACCACGATGCGCACTCCGGTGCCGGCAAACGCCGGCCAGCAGAGCAACAGCGCAAAAGCGAAGAGGAAGAAGCGGAACATCATCACTAGCCTCCGAGTTGCGCTGTCATCTGCAGCATGTTGTCGGCGGTGGTCACGACCTTCGAATTCATCTCGTAGGCGCGCTGCGCCGTGATCAAAGAGGTGATCTCCTCCACCGCGTTGACGTTCGAGGTTTCGAGGAAGCCCTGCTCCAGGGTGCCGTAGCCCGGCGAGCCCGGGACGCCGGCCTGCGGCGAGCCCGAAGAGGCCGTCTCGGTGAACAGGTTGTCGCCTTCCGCCTTGAGGCCCGCGTCGTTGGGAAAGCGCGTCAACTCGAACTGGCCGACGGTCTGCTGCGCCGTCTGGCCAGGAATGGTGGCCTGCACCTGGCCTTGCGCGTTGACCGACACCGCGGTTGCCGTGGTCGGAATGGCGATGCCGGGCGCCACGACATAACCCTGGTCGGTGACGATCTCGCCTTGCGGCGACAGCGCAAAATTGCCGGCGCGGGTATAGGCGTCGCTTCCGTCGGGCATCTGGATGCGGAAATAACCCGGTCCGTTGATCGCCATGTCGTAGGGATTCGAGGTGCTCTTGAGATCGCCCTGGCCGGTGATGCGATAGACGCCAGCCGTTCGCACGCCGGCGCCGAGCTGGATGCCGGACGGCACGATGGTGCCGGTGTCGGAGGACTGCGCACCGGCCTGCTCGATGTTCTGATAGAGCAGGTCCTGGAAGTCCGCGCGTTGTTCCTTGTAGCCCGTCGTGTTCATGTTCGCCAAGTTGTTGGCGATGACTTCGACGTTGGTCTGCTGCGCGAGCATTCCGGTCGCCGCGATGCTGAGAGCGCGCATTGGCTTTTCTCCTTAATTTGGGACACTGCCCAGCTGGTCTATGGCTTTTTGTTTGAGCGTCGCTTCGCTCTGGGAGAGCGTTGCGGTCGCCTGATAGGCGCGCATCACGTCGATCATGTGGGAGATCTCGATGACCGGCTGGACGTTCGAGGTTTCCAGCGAGCCTTGCAGGATATAGGGTTTCTCGACGGCGATCGGATTCTGCGTGGTGGAATAAAGGCTCGAGCCTTCCTTTTGCAGCGCCCGTTCGTTGGCGAAGTCGACGAGCTGGAGCTTTCCGATCTCGCCCTGCTTTCCACTGATCGTTCCGTCGGACGCGATATGGATGTCTCCGTCGTCGGCCGTGATCGTGACCGGCCCGCCATCGCCAAGGATGGGATCGCCGCTATCCGTGACGAGTTCGCCGTCGCCGTTGAGGGTCAGATGGCCGTCGCGCGTGTAACGGTTGCCGGCGGCGGTCTGCACGACGAAATAGCCCTTGCCGTTGATCGCGAGATCGAACGGCGCATTCGTCGTCTCGAGCTGTCCTTCGCTCAGATCGCGCACCACGCCGGCATCCTTGACGAAGCTGATGGTCTGCGGCCCGGTCTGCCCCTCGGCCGGCCGAACCTGCTGGACGTATTGCTCGAACTTCACCGACTCGCGCTTGTAGGCAGGGGTCGACAGGTTCGCGAGATTATTCGCGATCACATCCATCGACCGGTAGGCCGCGAGCTGCTGAGACAGACTGACAAGAAGCGTATTATCCATGGGGCAGGGATCCTTTCTGGTCCTTAGCCATGCCTCACGGCTGCAGACCCCGTGCCATGTAAAAACACCGGATAATCCGGCCTTTTCACGCCCGACGCGGACAGCCCCCGGCAAAGCCTGCCGGGCGAAGTCTGCCGTTGCCTGTAATTGGAGGGACGATTTGAACCACTCCTTAACCACGTCGTCATAACGTCGGCTCAGATTTCTTGCAGCGGACGCAGAAGGCGATGGCGAAGAAAGACAAAAAGGACCAACAGGCGGCCGAAGCCGACGAGCCCGAGAAGCAGGATGGTGCGGAGGAAGGCCAAGAGGGCACTCCACCGCAAGGTTTCGTTAAGAAACTGCTCGGCAGCAAGAAGCTGCTGATGATTGCCGGCGGCGGCGTCCTGGTGTTGCTGCTGGCAATCGGGGCCGGACTTTATTTCTTTGTGTTCAGCGGATCGGGCAACGCCAACAAGTCCCAGGTCGCCGCGGCCGAGCAGGCGCCGATCGTCCCGCCCCAGGTCGCCTATTATGACGTGCCGGATCTGATCGTGAACATCCAGACGCCGGACGGCACGCCCGCCTATCTCAAGCTTTCCGTGGCGCTCGAACTTTACAGCAGCGACGAAAAGGCCGGTTTGCAGGTGCTGATGCCGCGCATCGTCGACCAGTTCCAGGGTTATCTGCGCGAATTGCGCGTGGACGACCTCAAGGGCTCCGCCGGGATCATGCGCCTGAAAGAAGAATTGCTGCGCCGGACCAACGTCGCAGCAGCCCCCTATCGCGTCCGCGACGTGCTTCTCAAAGAAATGATTGTTCAGTAGGACCCATGGCCGACGAACCGCAAAATACCGAAGCTGCCGGCACCCCTGCGACCGAGGCTCCTGCCCCGGATGCAGAGGCCAACGAAGCCACGCCCAATGTCGCCAGCGGGCCGGCGGAGCGCATCCTCAACCAGGAGGAAATCGACTCGCTCCTCGGCTTCGACGTCAACAACGATCAGCTGCAGGACAAGTCGGGCGTTCGCGCCATCATCAATTCGGCGCTCGTTTCCTATGAACGCCTGCCGATGCTGGAAATCGTCTTCGACCGGCTAGTCCGGCTGATGACGACGAGCCTGCGCAACTTCACGTCTGACAACGTGGAAGTGAGCCTGGACAACATCACGTCAATCCGTTTCGGCGACTACCTGAACTCGATCCCCCTGCCCGCGATCCTGGCCGTGTTCCAGGCCGAACAACTGGGCAATTACGGGCTGTTCACGGTGGATTCCAATCTCATCTACTCCATCGTCGACGTCCTGCTGGGCGGACGGCGCGGCTCTTCGGCCATGCGCATCGAAGGGCGGCCCTACACCACCATCGAACGCACGCTGGTCCAGCGCATGATCGAGGTGATCCTGCAGGACATGACGCAGGCCTTCGAGCCACTGGCACCGGTCAATTTCCATCTCGAACGGCTGGAGACCAATCCGCGCTTCGCGGCCATCGCACGGCCGGCAAACGCGGCAATCCTGGTCAAGCTGCGCATCGACATGGAAGACCGCGGCGGACGCACCGAACTGCTCCTGCCCTATGCCACGCTCGAGCCGATCCGCAAGCTGCTGCTGCAACAGTTCATGGGGGAGAAATTCGGCCGCGATTCCATCTGGGAAAGTCATCTGGCGACCGAACTGTGGTCCACCAAGATCGAGATCGACGCCATCCTCGACGAACAGATCATGCCGCTCAACAAGATCATGAACCTGGAAGTCGGCCAGACCGTGATGCTCAACGCCAACCCCGATTCCAAGATTGAACTGCGTTGCGGCGGCGTACCCCTGCTGCGCGGCCGCATGGGACGCGCCGGCTCCTCTGTCGCTGTGCGGGTCGAGGAAGCCATCGAACGCACAGACGCCTCACGGGCGCTCTAGGAGAAATCACCATGACGCTCCCCATTATCCTCGAACTGACCTTGACCGTCCTGCTGGCGGCAACGCTGGTGTACTGCATCGTCTTGGAGCGGCGGCTTTCCGCGGTCCGCAAGGGCCAGGAAGGCCTGAAAACCATGATCGGCGAGCTCAACGCGGCGATCGCGGGGGCGGGCGCGTCCCTCCGCGCGCTCAAAGCCGCCGCTGGCAGCGCCGCGGAAACGCTCGACGACCGCCTCAAGCGCGCCCGCGCGCTCGCCGACGAGCTTGCGCTGCTGACGTCCTCCGGCGAACGCATCGCCGAGCGTTTCGATCGCGTCGCCACCAAGCCCGCCGAACGGATGGCCCCGGCGCACCTGCCGTCTGGCAGTGTCATGCACCGCCTCGACGCTCTGAAGGCCGTGCGATGAAATCCGTACTGCGGCATATTCGGCTCCTGCCGGCGGTGATCGCCGTGAGCGCTGTGCTGCTCGGTCTGAAGGGCGAGGGGCTGGTGCGCGCCGCCTGGGCGCAGGAGCAATCGTCGGCGACGACGACGGCCGACGCCGCCGTGCTGTCCCAGGACACCGCGCCGCTGCCCAAGGATGTCGCCGATACCGACAGCGAAGGCACCAGCGCCGCCGAAGTGGATGTGCTGACCAGCTTGGCCAAGCGCCGCGCGGCCCTCGATGCGCGCGCCGCCGACCTCAAGATGCGCGCCGACGTGATCGCGGCGGCCGAAACCCGCGTTGATGGCAAAATCACCACGCTCAAGCAGCTTCAGGATCAGATCACCCAACTCCTCGCACAGCGCGCCGCCGAGCAGGAGAAACAGATCACCTCGCTGGTGAAAACCTATTCCACAATGCGGCCGTCGGATGCCGCCCGCATTTTCAACAGTCTCAGCGCCGACGTCCTGATCCCGGTGGCACAGGAGATGAAATCCGACGCGCTGGCGCCGATCCTCGCCGCCATGAACCCCGACGCGGCGCAGAAATTGACGGTCAAGCTGGCGAACCGCCTGGCGCTTCCCGAACTGGCGGCCCCCGCGGTTGTCGCCGCCACGTCGGTCTGTCTGCCACAGCCCGGGACGACACCGCCGCCGGCCGGTCAAAGCGCTGCCGCCCAACCGACGACGCCCCCCTCCGCCGCGCCGCAGCCGGGCACTGCCGTGGGACATGGATAGGGTTAACGAAAGGTTAATCGCGCTCGCCGACACTGGACGACGTCAAAGGCCTCAATGAAGAACGCGCATAACATCTGTGTTTTTCGCGCCGCCGCGGCGGTGTTGGCCTTCGCGTGCCTGCTGGCTGCGCGTCCGGCCGAAGCGGCCGATTCGGTGACGACGTCGACGGCGCAGGGATATGCGCGACTTCTCTTCAGTCTGCAGCCCTTCAGTCCCGTGAAGGCCGACGTCATCGGCGCCATTCTCAAGATCACCTTCGACCGCAAGGTCGGTCTGACGCCCGCCAGCTTCGTCATCCCCGGCTATGTCGAGGGGGTGCACGCCGATCCCGGCGGCAAGAGCTTCACCTTCGCGCTGACCCACCCCGTCCGCATTCACGCCAGCAGCGCGTCCGGCAAAACCGCCATCGACCTGGTGCCGCAGAGCTACGACGGCACGCCGCCGAACCTGCCGCCGCCGCCGCCGCCACAGCCCAAGGCAGTCGACATCTCCAAGCTTGAACCGCTGAAGGTGCGCGCCGGCACCTATCACAATTTCACCCGCATCGTGTTCGACTGGTCGCGCAATGTTCCCTACACGGTGTTCCCGGGCGCTGGACATCTGACCGTGCGCTTCGAAGCGCAGGCGAAACCGGATTTTTCGGCGATCACGCGCGAAGCCCCTCCCTGGGTGAAGGCCGCGGGCTGGCGCATCGACGGCAACGGAACCGTGGTCGAACTCGAAACCGACGCGGATTCCGGCTTTCACGACTTCCGCGATGGCACGCACATCGTCATCGATGTCCTGGCGCCGAGGACCGACGCCGATGCCTACAAGCCCCCCGGCGACGCAAAGCCGACCGTCACCAAATTCGCGCGGCAGATCGTCGGCCAGCAGCCGGTCGCGGTGAGCGCCGCCCAGGTCCAGGCCATCGCTTCCGCCGCGACGAAACTGAATACGCCCGCAGGCCCTGCCGCGAAACCGGCCACCGCGCCCCCCGCGAGTTTGACGCCAGCGGCCGCACCGACCCCGCCGGCTAACGCGCCGCCGTCGCCAGCCGCCGATACCAGGGCCGCCAACGCGCAAACGGCACCGCCCGCCCCGGCGGCGCCGGAGATCCAGGATGCCGCCAGCAGACTGATCCGCAACGGCGCCGTGCTGACCTTTCCCGGCGCCGGCCGGCGCGGTTCGGCGGTGTTCATCCGCGGCATGACCGCGTGGATCGTGCTGCAAAATGCGGCGCCGCTGAATGCGGCGAAACTGAAGGCGGAACTGGGTACCTTTCCCGATGCGGTCGACGCGGCGTCGAGCAACAATATCTCGGTGCTGCGCCTCACGCTCAAACAGCCCGAGCAGATCGCGGCCATCGCCGAGGGTTCGAACCTCAGAGTCATCATCGCGCCGCAGGTGAACGCGAGTGCGATCGCCATCGGCTTCTCGCGCAACCAGGACAGCCCCGGCCATTCGTCGCTCTCGACCTTGCTTCCGGGCGCCACGAATCCGGTAACCCTCGTTGATCCGGTCGCCGGAGACCAGTTGATCGTGATCCCCGGGGCCGCCGGCCGGGCGATCATGAACGAACGCACCTATGTCGACTTCGCGGTGCTGCAGACCGCGTCGGGCATGGTGCTCGAACCGTATGTCGACGACCTCTCCGTCACCATCAACCGGACGCGGGTGACGATCACGCATCCGGGCGGCCTGGATCTGACCCCGCCGACCATGCCGGTGGCGTCGTCGCCGCAAGCGCTGGCGGAAGGCGGCAGCGGGCCGTGCTTCCTGGACTTCGCAGATTGGAAGAAGGTCACCGGCGGCAGCTTCCTGGCGACCGAGCGCCGCCTGCGCGCGGCCACGGCGCGGCTGAAGCCCGAGGACGCGAACCATGCGCGCCTGGCGCTGGCGCGGTTCTATCTGGCGAACCACTTTGCCGCGGAGACGCTCGGCCTCCTCGATCTCATGCAGTCGAGCGATCCCGCGCTGCAGAGCGACATGCAATTACAGACCATGCGCGCCGCCGCGGACTACGAGATGGGCCGGTATCGCGACGCGCACAACGCCATCGCCGGCACCCAGTTCGATGCGGATCGCAACGCCGCCCTGTGGCGCGGCCTGATCGAAGCGGCGCTTGAGGACTGGACCGACGCCCATGCCGATCTCGACCGCGCCGGCCCGGTGCTCGACCGCTACCAGCCCGACATGCAGGCGCGGGTGCGCATCGCCAACGCCCAGGCGGCCCTGGGAATCGGCCGGCTGGAGATTGCCGACGCGCAAGTGGCGCGACTGCCCGGCCATTTGCCGAAATCGCTGATGCTCCAGGCGGAGCTGGTCCGCGCGCGGCTTTACGCCGCCGAGAACCGCCACAACGAAGCCAACCGGCTGTTCGCCGCGGTGGCGACCGCGGGCGACGACCGGGCCGCGGCCCAGGCGATCTACTATCGTGTCGGCGCCGCGCTCGCCGCGGGAACGATGACGACCTCCAACGCCATCAACGCGCTGGAGCGGCTGCGGTTCCGCTGGCGCGGCGACATCCTGGAACTGAAGACCCTGCGCAAGCTCGCCTCGCTCTACTTCGCGCAGAAGAAATGGCGCGACGGCTTGCGGACGCTGCGCATCGCCACACAGAATTTCCCCAACAACGATCTGGCCGGCAAGGCGCAGGACGACATGCGCGCCGCCTTCGTCAATCTGTTCCTCAAGGGACAGGCAGACTCCATGCCGCCGGTGGAAGCGCTGGCGCTGTTCTACGATTTCATCGATCTGACGCCGATCGGGCCCGACGGCGACGAGATGATCCGGCACATGGCCGACCGCCTGGTGGCCGTCGATCTTCTGGGCCAGGCCGCCGACCTGCTCAACTATCAGGTCACCAAACGCCTCAACGGCATGGCGGCCTCCCAGGTCGCCACCAAGCTCGCCATGGTCCAGCTGATGGATCACAAGCCGCAAGCGGCGCTGGAGACCCTGAGCACCACGCAGCTCTCCACGCTGCCCGACGATGTTCTGCACGAGCGGATGTTGCTGCAGGCGCGCGCCCTGGCGGAAGAGAAGCAATACAATCAGGCGCTCGATCTCATCGCCGTCGATCAGGCGCCCGATACCGAGCGGCTCAGAGCCGACATCTATTGGGAAAGCGGCAACTGGGCGCTCGCCGGCCAGATGGCCGAGGCCTCGCTGGGCACCAGCTGGAGCGACCCCGCACCGCTCTCCGCCGACGACCGCCACGAAGCGATGCGCGCCGCGGTGGCCTATTCGCTGGCCAATGACGAGACCAGCCTGGACCGCATCCGCGCCAATTTCGCCGCGAAGATGAAAGGCACGCCGGACGATGCCGCCTTCGCCGTCGTCACCCAGCGCATCGACATGCACGGCATGGCCTTCCGCGACGCCGCCGCCAAGGTCGCCTCCATCGACACGCTGACGACCTTCATGAACGACCTGCAGAAAAATCCGATGGCGTCGGATTAGGGCCGGACGCGCCCCCCTTATAGATACGAAAAGGCGGGCACCGCGCGGCGCCCTCTTTCCAGCATATCTGTGTTTGATGGCCCGGCGAGAAACCCGCCCCTGACTCTGCAGCTACGGCAAGCCCTAGGAATCCGCGCGTCAGGCGGCAAACCAATGAGCACCTTTGCTTTCCCCCGGGGTTTACGCCGCCGAACCGTCGCATCGACCGTCCGTCGGTACGACGGCGCGGGAGTCCCTTGGTCCGGCTGCGTGTGGTGGTGCGCGCGACCTGCACCCAGCCCTGTATGACGTTGTCTGCGCTG